>CAMYZH010000028.1 GCA_947303785.1 uncultured Clostridium sp. | reverse complement strand
TCTATTTAGCATATATATACTTGTTCCTCTGATTCTAGCTTCTCTGTCTAATTTTGATCTATCTTTCACATAATGACTAACATCAGCAATATGAACATTTAGAATATAATTTCCATCACCATTTTTTGATACTGATACTGCATCATCTAAATCTTTTGCATCATCACCATCAATAGTAAAAATAATCTCTTTTCGTAAATCTTTTCTGCTTTTAATATCATTGGGATTAATTTTATTTCCAAAAGCTTTAGCTTCCAATGTAACATCATCTGGAAATGTTGATGGCAATTTATATTCTTTTATTAGACTTAACATATCGACACCAGATTGATTAATATTTCCAATTACTTCTATAATCTTGCCTTCTGCTTTTCTACCTTTTTCTGGATATTTTAATATTTCTACAACAACTTTATGGTTGTTTCTGGCTTTTCCAAAGTTTTTCTTTGAAATAAAAATATCACTACCATATCTTTTATCATCAGGCACAACAAATCCAAAATTTTTGTTATTTTGAAAGGTTCCAACCAAAATGCTTTTTCCTCTTCTTATTATTTTCTTTACTTTTCCTTCTGGACTTTTTCCTGACTCTTTTTTTATTATTTCAACTTCAACAACATCCTCATTTAAAGCACCATTTACATTTTTTTCGGGTATAAAAATGTCTTTTTTTTCTTTTTCACCATTTTCTGGTTCTACAAAGCCAAATCCTTTTTCATGTGCTCTAAAGGTTCCAATTACTATTTCTATTTTTTCCATATTCATCTCCCTATGCGCAAAAAGGGCGATGTTGTAACATACATCGCCCCAAATATACAAATTAACACTAAGCTACTGCCATATTTAAAATAGTAAGTACTATTGTTAATACTACAAATATAACAGAAAAGATTATAGTATTTCTCTTAAGTTTTCCTTCTTTAGTTCTACCTTTATTCTTTTCATAGAAATTATTTGAAGAAGAACCCATTATTGTCTCTGAAGCTCCGCTTTTTTCACTTTTTTGTAATAAAACTAATACAACTATTAATAAACAGCATAGTACATAAAATACTGATAATATATTAATTAATGTGTTCATTATAACTCCTCCAACTCTTAAGCATAAACTTATAATTTATGTTTTGTAACATAAATATATTACACTTTTTATTCCAAATTGTCAATACATCTCTTACATAGTGTAGGATGATTATGATTCTTTCCTACTGTTTCAGAATACATCCAACATCTATCACATTTTTCTCCATCAGCAACTTCTATTTTAATTCCTATGTCTCCATCATCTTCTCGTTTGTTGTTTTCAATTTCAACTTTAGAAACTATAAATACTGTAGTCAATAAATCTGCATCTTTTAATAATTCTTCATACTTATCTTCTTCAGCGTATAGTATAACTTTTGCATTTAATGAGTGTCCTATAATTTTTTCCATTCTAGCTTCTTCTAATTTTTTAGAAACTTCTTCTTTTAAAGCAATTATTTTGTTCCATCTTGCTTCTAGTTCAGGATTTTCATATTCTGGCTTAAATTCTGGATAATTTGTAAGCATAACACTTTCAACTTCTTCACCTTCTCTATGTGGCATAGCAGCCCATATTTCTTCTGCTGTAAAGCATGTCATTGGTGCTAAAATTTTTACAAGTGAATCCAATATTTCATACATAACTGTTTGCGCAGCTCTTCTTTCTTTAGAATCAGCTTTATAAGTATATAATCTATCTTTTATAATATCTAAATAGAAATTACTCATATCAGTTACACAGAATTGATTTATTGCTTGATATGCTGTATGGAAATCGTATGAATCATATGCACTTGTGCAATCTTTTATTAATTTATTTAATCTTGAAAGTGCCCATTTATCAATTTCCATTAAATCTTCATATTTAACAGGCATATTTACTGGAAAGTCATATGTGTTTCCTAAAATATATCTTGCAGTATTACGAATTTTTCTGTAAACTTCTGTAACTTGCTTAATTATTCCTTTTGATACACTTACATCTGATTGATAGTCTGATGCTAAAACCCAAAGTCTAAGAACATCTGCACCTGATTCTTTTATAACCTCTTGAGGTGATACAACATTTCCTATTGATTTTGACATCTTTCTTCCTTGTTCATCAACTGTATATCCATGTGTTAATACTTGCTTATATGGTGCAACTCCTTTTGTTGCAACAGATGTTAATAGTGATGATTGGAACCACCCTCTATATTGATCACTACCTTCTAAATATAGGTCTGCTGGTGGTAGTCCACGTTCAGCTAAAACAGATTCATGTGTAGATCCAGAATCAAACCAAACATCCATAATGTCTGTCTCTTTCTTGAAATCTGTACATCCACATTCACATTTTGCGTTTTCTGGCATAAGCTCTTTTTCAGAAAGTTCAAACCAAGCATTTGAGCCTTTTTCTCTAAATATTTTTTGAACTTTTTCCAAACTTTCATCTGTAACATATTCTTTTTCACAATTTTTGCAATAAAATACTGGAATTGGAACGCCCCATGTACGTTGACGTGAAATACACCAATCAGCTCGTTCTTCAACCATTTTAGAAATTCTTTCTTCTCCCCAAGATGGTATCCATTTAACTGTTTTTATTGCATCTAATGTTTCTTTTCTAAATCCTTCAACAGAGGCAAACCATTGATTAGTAGCTCTGAAAATAACTGGATTTTTACATCTCCAACAATGTGGATATGAGTGGTTTATTTCTTGACTTGCTAGTAAATATCCATTTTCATCTAACCATTTTATAATTTCTTTGTCAGATTTTGCATAGAACATTCCTGCAAAAGGTCCAGCATCTTGTGTTTGGTATCCTTTGCTATCAACACAAACTATAATATCCAAATTATTTTTTAAGCCACATAAGTAATCTTCTTTACCATAACTTGGTGCTGTATGAACTGCACCTGTACCTGTATCTAATGCAACGTCAATTGTATCAGGACTTCCAAGTACTACTCTAGAATCTCTGTCTAAAAATGGATGTCTACAGATTACTCCATTTAAATCTTCTCCTTTTATTTCTCTTAATGCTGTGTATTTTTCTATTCCTGCAACTTTCATAACATCTTCAACTAAATTTGTTGCAATTATTAATACTTCATTTTCAACCTTTACTAAACTGTAGTCAAAATCAGGTCCAACAGTTATTCCTGTATTTCCAGGTAAAGTCCATGGTGTTGTTGTCCAGATTACTATATATGTATTTTCTTCATTGAATAAACCATTTGCATCCTTAACTGGGAATTTTATATAGGCTGTATTAGCATTTACATTTTTATATTCAATTTCTGCTTCAGCTAATGCTGTTTCACAATCTGTACACCAATATACAGACTTTAATCCTTTATATATATATCCCTTTTTATACATATCAGCAAATACACCAATTTGCTTTGCCTCCATTTGTGGTTGATATGTTATATATGGATGTTTCCAATCTCCAAGCACACCTAGTCTTTTGAAACCTTCAGTTTGTTTATCTTTATAATCCATTGTAAATTGTTTACAAGTGTCTCTAAATTTTACAACAGGTATTTCATCTCTATTTAAGCCTAATGTTTGTATAGCTTTTCTCTCTGTTGGCATTCCATGAGTATCATATCCTGGTATAAATGGTGTCCAATAACCCTTTAGGCTCTTATATCTTACAATAGTATCTTTTAACACTTTGTTTAATGCATGACCTATGTGAATTTCACCATTAGCATATGGAGGTCCATCATGTAAAATAAATGGTTTTCCATTTTTATTTTTTTCTAACATTTTTTCATAAATATGTTTTTGTTCAAAAACCTCTTCTAAAATTTTAGGCTCTTTTTCTGGAAGCCCTGCCCTCATCTGGAAATCAGTTTTAGGCAAATTAAGTGTTTTTCCATAATCAAACTTTTCTTCACTCATATTTAATTTATCCTCCTTTTTTATGTATCACCATTTAACAAAAACAAAACGCAGAATAATTCACCTTCATAGGACGAATTACTCCGCGTTACCACCTAAATTAATTTTAATTTCTTAAAATTCACTTCATTTTACCTTTAACGCAGTAATACGGTATGTTTTACTACAATTTTTCAAACATACAACTCCAAGGTGATAATAAATAAACATTACTTACCAAATTTTCAGCACCTTTGGCTCTCTTTTAAAGCATTATTTTATTTATCTTGTCCTTTTCAATGTTTTTGATGAAGCTATTTTAACACTTATTTTTTTATGTGTCAATGGGACTGTCAAATGGGACGGAGGATTTTGACATTATTTATAATATATGAATTTTTAAAGTTAATTAAAATAATTCTATGTCAAAATCCTCCGTCCCATTTGACAGTCCCATTTGACACATTCGACATAAAGAAAAAAGGCATAGTCTTTTCTATGCCTTTTATATGAATTCATATAATCATTTATCTAAAACTGATTATTTTTTATTTACTAAATCTTTTAATGCTTTACCAGCTTTGAATACTGGAGCTTTTGATGCAGGTATTTTAATTTCTTCTTTAGTTTGTGGGTTTCTTCCTTTTCTAGCTGCTCTTTTTCTAACTTCAAAAGAACCAAATCCAACTAATTGAACTTTGTCTCCTTTTGCTAATGCTTCCATAACTGTGTTAACGAATGCATTAATTGTAGCTTCAGCTCCTTTTTTTGTGTCTCCTGTTTGTGCAGCTACTGCTGCGATTAATTCAGCTTTGTTCATCTTTTTACCTCCTAATAGATTTTAGTATTTCTGTAGATTTTGCAATCTACAATATATTTATTCGCCAAAGTAATTTAAAATCCTTCTTTTTTTTTATTTTTTTACTAAATTTTCAATACTTCGCCAATTTTTTACATTTTTTTAATTGCAAAAATGCATTTTTTTCAAAGCCTTGTAAACCTTCTCTCCCTTAGGTAACATCTCAATCTCTTCCTTAGAAAATACTCTTAAAAAAAGCAAACTAATTATAAAAACAATAACTGCTATTAAAATTGTTATTATTGTAACAATTCTTATAGAAATAAATGGTTTTAATATAAAATATGTTCCATATGATATACCAGACATTATAATTGTAGCAATCGTTGGCTTAATAGCTAATCTCGTAAGTGAAAAATTTAATTTTGTAGTTCTTTTCAATACTCCATATACGATTATCAATGAAATTAAATGACATAATACAGATCCTATTGCAGCACCATTTTCATATATTCCTGCAATCGGCATTAAAACAATATTTGCAATTATTTTTACTACTACTCCTATTCCTAATGCAATTACAGGTACTCTAACTTTGCCAAAGCCCTGTAATATTCCATTTATTGTCTGAGCCAAAATTGTAAAAATAATTGTAAAAGCTGATATAGCAAGCAAAGTTTCTCCCGCACTCGCATTTGGAAATAATAAAAGTAATATTTCATTAGAATATAAAAACATTCCAGCTGTACATGGAAGACCTATAATTAAACTCAATAATAAAGAAAATGAAATTCTCTTATTTATAGTATCAGTATCATTTTTTGCATTAGCAGCAGATATTGCAGGAACCAAAGCAGTAGCAAAAGCAACATTAAAAGCTAATGGCAATGATGTTAATATATCCACTTTAGCACTTAATATTCCATATTTAATTTTTGCAGTCTCTTCTCCAAGTATAGGTTTTAACATTTTAACAACAGTCATTGAATCAACTAATTTGTTTAAAGTAGAAAGTATAGCTGTTAAGGATATCGGTATCGAAATCCATAGAATAGTTTTTACTATAGATTTTATAGTTTTATTCTCACTCTTAACACCATTTTCATTTTTTATTTGGATATATTTTCTTTCTGAAATATAAAATCTATATAAATATAAGAAACTAAATACAATAGCTGTACTTGTAGCTGCTGTTGCTGCAGCCGCCATATACATAGTATTTCTACTGGTTAAAATAACAGCAATCTCTACAAATATTATAGTAAGTAAAGTTTTCCAAAATTGTTCAAATGATTGCGCATTTGCTGTAGCTTTCATTTGTTGCCTACCAGCGAAATATCCTCTAAACACTGAAGATATAGCAACAAAGAAAACTCCTGGTGATAAAATCATAAGAGTAATTGTTGATTCAGGAATTTCAAGCCAATATTTAGATATGAACCCTGCACCAATAAATAATAATAAAGTACCGATCATACCTATTATTCCAAATGTCAAAATTGCAACTTTAAAAACCTTATGTGCACCTTCATTATCCCCAATTGCTACTCTTTCTGAAACTAACTTTGAAATAGCATTTGGAATTCCTATTGACGAAATGGATAATAATAAAGCATATATTTGATAACTTCCCATGTATATAGCATTGCCACTATCTCCAAAACCTTTACGATTTGTAAGATACAAAGTTTGAACTAGTCCTAATATTTTAATTAACACTTGAGAAAAAATTAAAACTAATATACCTTGAAGAAAAGTTTCTTTTTTTACTTTTGATTTTTGTTCTATCATAAATTCTCTCCTTTTAAATTAACAAAATTATTATATTTATATTCAGTATCGATTTCAAGTATTATTTTTTTATAAAAATTCCTATAGATTTTTTATATATCCGAACTAATACTTATATTTTTTTCTTCAAAAGATATACAAATTTGCCAAAAACTATTGAAAAATTCCCAATTTTATAGGATAATATAGATGTAAATTTATATGAAAGTGGTGAATAGATTGTTAAAAGCAATAAGCAATTTTATTTGGAAATATATAGATGCCTTTTTAAAGAAATTAAAAACTGATAGAAATACATTTTTTACTTATTTATTAACACTTATAACCGTTTATATTTGTGTAGATAGACTAGTAGAAATGTTATTTTTGTGTTTCTCAGGTATATCAGTATCATATTGGGGACCTTTCAAGTACACATTTGCAATACTATGTCCTATATTTGCATTTTTATTTGGTGCAGGATCGCAATTTGCTACAGATGATGCAAAAAAATTCTCATTATTCATTTTATACTACATTTCATTATACATTGTAGGATTATCAATGTTTATGCAATGGTTAAATCAATTCTTATGGATATTCCTATTTTCATTACCTAACTATGTAGGTATTGTTGGAAACTTCATGGATTTAATCAGGCCAGCATTTACTGCAATAGCATGGTATCTACCAATTATTACATTTAAACCAGTATTTAGAAAAATGTATAAAAGCTTTGCAGACACAAAAGATATAAAAGACTCAGTTGGTGACTATAATGGTATCTCACTTTCATCAGATGGAAACAAAGTTGGACCATATACATGTGAAATGTTCTTATGTA
The DNA here is from genome assembly GCA_947303785.1 of uncultured Clostridium sp. GTDB lineage: Bacteria > Bacillota > Clostridia > TANB77 > CAG-508 > UMGS1994. Next base: position 11,480 of record CAMYZH010000028.1, on the reverse strand, counting down.
AAGATACAGAAACAGGAAAAATAATAAAAATTCCTGAATCAAGAAGATTTGAAGCTATGCTAGTAGTTGGTGTATCAGGTTCTGGAAAAACTACAATGGCATTTGAACCAATGATTGCTCGTGATATAGAAAGAAAATACTTTTTCAAAGAGGCATCAAAAGAATTAGGATTTGCTGCTTTAAAGTCTGGAATTGCTTCAATTAGAGAACCTTTCTCAAATGAATATATAAATAAAAACTTTAGCTTAAATATGTTAGAGATAAAAGAAGGAAAAGAAAAAATATATAATACATATCTTGACAAATTAATATATAGTTCATCAGGAGGAAAAAATATATATAAAGATGTTGGACTTACATATGTCGCTCCTGATTTTGAATCAATATCGCATATTATAGAAGTTTTAGATAATTACAATATTCCTTACAACCTTGTTGATCCAAATGATATGAATTCAATTGGATTGAACCCATTTGTATTTGAAGATCCAATAAAAACTTCTATTGCAATATCAGCAGTTCTAAAAAGAATGTATGAAACAAATCAAGTTACAGTTCAACAAGCATTCTATCAAAATATAACAACACAAGCCATAGAAAACTTATCTCTTCTATTAAAAGAGATGTATCCAAAAACACATAATGGCCTTCTTCCAAATCTAGAAGATCTACTTATGATGTTAAATAATTTTGAATTAGTTGAACAATTTTGTGAAAAAATGAAAAAAGTTCCTGAACTTGCGGAAAAATATCACATTCTACTTTCATATTTTCAAAATAATTTCTATGCTGGATCAAATGGTGAAAGTGATACTAAAAAAGCTCTTCAAGCTGCAAGCTCTCAACTTGAAAACTTACTTCGTTTCCCTGGTGTAAGAAATATTTTATGTAATAGAACAAACAATATAAATTTTGATAAAGCTTTAGCAAATGGTGAAGTTACACTTGTTTGTACAAGACGTGGAGATTTAGGTGCTGCAGTAAATAAGGCATTTGGATTATTCATGCTTCTATTGATGCAACATTCTGTAATTTCAAGACCTGGTACAGAAAAAACCAGAATACCTCACTTCTTATATATAGACGAATTTCCTCCATTTGTATGTAAAGCAACCGAAGATTTCTTTACATTATTTAGAAAATATAGAGTTGGCTTAATTATTTCAGCCCAAAACTTATCTCAGTTTGGAACAAATACAAAATTAGAAAATAGTCAAAGCTATAGACAAACTATTCTGGCAAACTGTACATCAAAAATTGTATTTGGAAATAACACTCCAGAAGATAATGAATGGTGGGAAAAAGAATTTGGAGAAAAGAAAGATTGGTTATTCAGCATGAATTATGATACCGATCCAAATAAAACCGATGATGGTGTTGGTAAATATAGTACTGTATATAGTGGCATAAGATGGGGCTATAAAGCAAACTTCAAAGCTGGAAAAGTTCAATCTCAAAAATTTAAAGCTATTATTTATAAGACTAGAGATTTAAAAGGAAAAATGCTTGTTGGTAAATCTAAACTTGATTTTCTAGAATCAAAATACAAAGAAAAACATTCATCAAAACAATTCAACTTTGCTAAATATTATGATTCTGCTACAGTTGAAAACAATAATGATTTGATGGGATCTATTGTAAAATCATCTAAATCAGATACAGAAGTAAATTATGATGATGAAGGACCAATAAAATATAATACAACAGATGTAAAATACTTTCTAAACAATGATAGCGCTATAACATATAATATTAACAGACCAAATAAAAAATAAGAGTGGATATAAATTAAAATAAGAGTGGATAAGAATCTTAATAAGATTCTTATTCACTCCTATTTATTGTTATTTTATTTCATATGTTTTCCCTTTTTCTTTGGTTTTTTTGGATTTTTTGATTTTATCTTTATAATAAATACTATCATTAGCCCTGATACCAAACAAATTACCAATACTAAATTTATACAAATAAATATAGTATCTTTTTTCTTAGTATCGCCATCTTTTACAACCTTATCAATATTTTCATATTTTTCCCTATCTGACAATTGTTTGTCAATTTCATTAAGTGTAATATCTTCTTTTTTATTGATAATCTCAGATTCATCAACTTCTACCAATTTTCCTATTAATACAGATCTTATCTCTGTATCACTTGAATTACAAGTAGAAAGCAAAACAATTTTATCATCACTACTAATATCTATCGAAGAACTTTTATTTATTGCATTTTTATCAAATTCTTCTAATAACTGTTCATTATACCCATTATTATAAAACATCAAACTATATGGCTTAGAATAAGCATTTAAATTCTCAAAATACACTATTTCCAATTTATATATAACGTTTTCAGAATAAACTAATCCATATTGATGTTCATCAAAATACTTTTTATCAGCAAAGTTCTTTATTTCTGCAAACATTAAATCTTTTTTCAAGTTATGTCCATAAATAACAGTATAATCATCATTAAATGACCTATCATTTCTATAATCCATAAAAATACTACCTGTTATAGAATATTCTTTTCTATAATCATAATTACGATACTCTGAATTATCTTCTCCAATTACAATAGGATAATCAATATTAGTACCATTTATACGAATCCAACCACAAATATCTTCATTTATCTCTTTTTGTATGTCTGTAAGTGAAAATATTTCATTTTCACTAGGCCTATATTTTAAAAGTTCTGGCGACAATTTTGCTTTTTCATATGTCTCATGTGCATCAAATAAAGCATATCCAGAAAAGAATAACACAACCAGTATAATAGTCCAAATTATAAAATTAATAATTTTATCAACAACTCTTATCGAGCCATCAAATAACTTCATTTTCACTTTTTTCCTTTTTGTTTTTATATATAATTACAAAAATCATGATTATTGCAACTAAAACAAGGATTATATATGGTAAAATTGCTATATATGTTCCAGTAATTGCAACATCAAATTCTGCTTGATTCAAAAATTCAAAAACATTTTCTTCATCATGGGGTGAAAGGTTAAAATTTCTAATAACTTTTCCCTCTTTAGTATTAATAAAAGTTTGATACTTTCTAGCGTCATTTTCTATAATACTAACATATGTACCTACAGGAATTTGGTAAACTTCTTTTCCATTTGCATCTATTCTTCCAATATTAATTTCTTGTCCATTTTTCATATAAATATCAAATGAATACTTTTCTTTGCCAATTTTAAAACTATCTAGTGTTTTAATATTTTTTCCTTCATAAGCTATTATACTATCTTGACCTTCAATATTATAACTTTCGCCTTGACTACCAAAAATACTTACAGTCAACCTAAAATATTCATCACTATTTGCTAGCCTACCTCTAGTTAATAATTTTATTTTAAAATAAGTCATTTGGTTATGATTAAATACAACTTTATCATCTTTACTTTTATTATATAAATCATTTACAAGCCTAAAAATCGAGTGTTTGAGCATATTCTCTTCTTTGTATGCTTCAATATAAAATTGATATTGTTGATTTGATAAAGAATACTCTTTTTCATTTGAACAATATATTTCTGAAATTGTATAGCCATAAATTCCCTCTTTAGGATATATTACTTCTGAAAAATCAAGATCCACAGTCTTTGTTATACTTCCATCAAGATTTCTTGATAATCCTTTTTTACACTTATAGTAATTTCTTGAATTTCACCTATAGCACCACCTGGATTATCTATATCAGGTTTTATCTCATATTTAAAAACTGTTTCATCATCAGCTGGATTTCCTGATAATGTAACAGTTATTGGTATTTTAGTTCCAATATATTCTTCATCTTGAGCTAATTTGCAATAGTCTTCTTTAAAACTGAATAATACAAAAATAAATAAATATATTAAAAATATAACTATTAACTTTAAATAAATCCTTTTATTAGACATTTTTTGTTCTTAATATACTAATTACCTTTCCTTCAATATCATTTTTGTTTATTGCTCCAAAAATTCTAGAATCTTTAGTCTCTTTTCTATAATCGCCAATTACAAATATTTTTCCGCTTTCTACAATATATGGGAATTGAATTTCTGAGTCTTCAGCCTCTGGAGTTTTAAAATATGTCTGCTCCTCCTCAATATGACCATTTATGATTAAGTCACCTTCTCCATTGATATCAACAGTTTGTCCTTCTGTTGCTACAATTCTTAAGCAATATGTATCTTTTCTATTGTTAAAAACAACAATATCTCCACTTTTATATTTTTTATCTAACCTATAAAAAACTACTAAATCGCCATCAGAAATACTTGGAACCATTGAGACGCCTTTCATTCTAAGCATACCAAATCCGTATGTAAAAACAACATACACTATTCCTACTATTAATATTATTTTAATTATTAAATCTTTTAGATTTATCATTGTTTTTATATGTTGAATTTTTCTTGCTATTATTCTGCCATCTCTTATCAATTCTTCCATACTTACTCTCCTAAGGTTTCATCTTATGTATTATTATCTGTCATCTTTAGTTCATCAACTTTTTGATCTACCATTTTCAAAATATAATTAACATTTTCTTCCATATTGTCCTGATAGGTATCAATTTTTTGGTCATAATGCTGTTGCATTTCTAAAATCATTGCAACAAGATTATTTTTTTGTTGTCCAAGTAAATATTCAATATTTTTTTCATTTATATTATTTACATTATTTGAATTAACATTTGAATTTTCAGATGTATTAATATCTCCATAAGAACTGATATCTTCACCATTTTTTATTTTTTCAATTAAAGATTCATAATAATCTTTTTGGCTTTGCATTAATCCCTGATATTTTAGATTTAATTCTTTAACTTTTTTTAGAACATCAAGTTTATCATAACCGCCAAAGATTTTTTTCTTAAAGTTCATATTATTTTCATTATATACTGTTAATTCATTCATATTAAGCAAACCTTTCTTCTTTTTGTTTAGAATGCTGAATAGCCTAAGTTTCAGGCTATTCAGTCATTCAAAATTAATAATTATTCTTTTCTTTTAGAAGATCTTTTTACTAACAATAATAGTAGAAGTACAAATAGTGCAAGTATTATATAAGGCATAATACTGAAAAATACACCTGTTAGTACAGATAATTCGTAATTGTTAACAATTGATGTATGGTTACTTGCTGGATTAGAAACTGTTTCTTTGCTTACTGAAGATTGATTTGCTGCATCGATTTGTGTAGTATAATTTGTTTCTGCATTTTCAGCAACTGTATAATCTGCTCCAATTGGAATTTGTTTTATATCTCCAGATTTACCAATTGTAATTGTTTCACCATGTTTTATCTTTATTGTAGCTTGAGTTCCTGAGGCAACTGTTGTAGGATTGTTTTGAAAAGATCCTCCACTTACTGTATAAGTTTCTCCAGTAGCACCTGTTATAGTTACTGGTACTTCAAAATATTTATTTCTATCTCCCATATTACCAGTTACTGTTTTAGATATTGTAATATAAGTTAATTGTGCTTGTGATGTAAATACAACAGCAGTTTTAGTTCCACCATTATTTTCATCATTTGTACTATTTTTTATTCCTTGTGTTGCAACTGTAGCTACCATTGTTCCATTGTCATCTGCATAACGTACAGATACATATAAATAGTATTCTGCAGTATCTTTTGGATATTGATTTTCATCTGTTGAAGATGTTTCTTTTATTTTAAATCTATAATCACCGACAGCTGAAAATGTGGTACCAGCGAAGTCTAAATTTACGGTTTGAGTAGCAGTTCCAGAAGTTGGAGTAACATTAGTAAATGGAATACTTAATGTTGTAGGATAATTTGTTACTGTTTTATCTCCATTGTATGTAGTATCTGGAGTAATTGTGTATCCAAATGTATTATTAACCTTGTTTGTAACTCCAGTAACATTTCTTGTAATTGGTACAGTCCTATTTGTTGCATTGTTTGCAATTGTAACAGCCGCATTAGATGTATTAATGCCTAAGCTCATAACTAATATTGCAATTAGCATAATTAATGTAATTATTTTTCTTGTTCTTTTCATCTTTTTCTCCTTTTTTCATCATAAAATTCTATGATTTTATTATACTATTCTAGTTTAAAAATTCAATATATCAACTAAAACCTTAATACAGAAGTAATATCTCTGTAATATTTTTGTAACATTCTTCAAAAAACAAAAAAGAAAATGTCATTAATAATACATATCAATTACATTTTCTTTTTATTTAATATTATCAATATTGATAACATAAGTACACTTATTATTATAATTATTCCATATGCAGCTACATTTATTGTTACTCCTGTTAATGCTGCACTATCTCTTGAATTTGTATATTCAACCAAATTATTATTCAAAACTGTTGTTAAATTTCCAGTACTCTTCGTAACTCCCTGTATTCCACTAATCGTTGTTGCATAATCTTCAGAGTCTTGTTCTACAATACTATATGTTATGCCAATAGGAATTATTCCTATCATTCTATTGGGATCTAGCCCTATTGTAACTGTTTGTCCACCTTTTAAATATATATAATTTGTATTTCCTACTGTATATGTTGAGCTGGTTGTAATTTGACTATTATTATAGTTTACTGTGCTATCTTGTCCGCTAATTCTGTAGGTAGCTCCATTTGGTCCATTTATTGTAACCAAAAATTTAAAATATTTATCAGTTTCCCTCATGTTGCCTTCAACTTTTTTATTAATAGTAATATATGCCTTTTCAATTCCTTCAACTTCTACTGTAGCAGATGCAGTAATTGTTTCTCTTTCTTTTTGGTAATTTCCTTTATCTTGGTTTCCTTCTTCAGCATAAGTAGAATATTCAAAACTTGCAACATCAGTAATATTAGCTGATACTGAATTTGGTATAGTATATTTTATATAATATGTTTGTGATGTTGGATTTGTTGAACTAAGAGTTACACTTTGCGTACTTGAAGTTCCTGTTCCTGTTGGACTAGTTCCTAAAAAAACTGCTCCATTTAAACTACTTGAAAGTGTACCTGTGTAATTTACTTGATATTCATCTGTGGAATTTTTTGAAACAGTAACTGCAAAAATCACAGTATCACCTGGTTCTGCTTTATCTCCTTGATTATATCTTGTTCCATTAATTGAATACACTTCTTGAGTTATATTTGCAGATAGTTGTTCTGACCTAAACACCATAGTCGTTGCAGTTGTGCCTGTAGATCCAACAGGCTTTCTAAATCCGTCTACTCCTTCTATATTTAGTTCTAAAGCTTTGTTAACTGCAGCTACTGCACTTGAAATGCCAATATTATTTGCTTGTTCCTGAAGAAAAATATAACAATTGTTATTTTGTAAATCTGCTGGTGTATCTTGAGTTATTTGTGTATAGCCATTGCCACTATTTATATAACTTAATACACATCCATTCTTTGGTGCTCCCCAGAAGTCAATTCCTTGATATGTTGAATTACTAAGATATCCATATACTCTTTCTCCATTTATCAATTCATAAAATTCGCTACCAAAACTTGGATTATAATATGGAGTTGTTTGGCTATCAGTATCAATAAGCACATTTATAAGGCTTCCAGAAGTTCCTCCATCTATAACTCTAACTCTATATCTATATCTCATTCCATTATAAGTTGCAGTTAATGTTGTCTCTCCAACTGAAACAGGTGTTACTACTCCTGCAGAGCTTACTGTTGCAATGCTTGTATCATTTGAAACCCATGTCATGCCAGATACATTTGTATTAATAGTATATGTTGTTCCCATTCCTATAGTTAAAGCTTTTTCATTAAATTTTGAATCAGGCTCAAGTAATACATTTCCGTCATATACTGTTATTAAATATTCATTTCCATCAACAGTTAAAGTAGTAGTTCCTAGTGCACTTGCTGTAACTGTATAATCTGTTCCAACATTTTTATTAATCTTAACTGTTTGATCATAATTTGTTGATGTACTTGTTGAAGGATACACAGCATAATAATTGTTTCCATTCTTATATACTATTAGATATTTTTGTCCACTTGTAATAGAAGTTGCTTTTATATATCCAGGTATTTCTGAACTTGATGTTTCTCCTTGCGTGATTGGTCTATATAGTTGAAACGTATAATTAGTACCTGTATTTGAAGCACTTGAATTAGCATTAAAATAATTATTACTTGTATTAAAATTCAGATTTATATTAGCTAAATTTAAAAAGCCACCTGAATTATTAAATCTAAAATTTCCATTACTATTAGTAACTGTTATATCATCAGCACTCGTAGAGTTAACATGGTATTGATATCCACTAAATAAACTTCCTGTTCTTTCTAAAGCCAAATATATGTTGCCAGCAGCTATTCTGTAACTATTTCCATTTGCAGTAAAAGTGTATAAACAATTAGATAAATCAACTTGTGCTCCACTATATGAACTATTTGTTCCTCTATTTCCAAAAGCCTCAGCATATGAATCTGTTTGAACACTTACAATACTTGAATCACTTAATGTATATTGTGACGTGGCACTAGTAAAACTATAAGTTTCACCAACCTGCAAATATATTTCTGTTGCCGCATTTGCTGATTTTGTCATGATATCTATTAAATTAAAATTTATTTGTATTATTAACACTAAAATTAATAATTTAATAAAAATTTTTTTCATCTGTTTTCCTTTTTATCTTTTATAACACTTTTATTATATATCTAATCTTTTTATAATGTCCATTTTTTTACATAAAAATTATATTTTTTTAAATTTTGAAACAAAAAATCCTTCCATAGTTTTTGAAGGTAATATCTTTATTGCTTTATTAATTGTTATATCTAGCTGATTATTGTCTCCCTGAATTATATCTTTAATTTCTAAATCTATATTTTCAAGTTTAACATTTAAATTATTAACTGCCCAGTCTAATACTCTTTCATTTTCAAATCTATTTATAGTACAAGTTGAATATACTATTATTCCACCTGTTTTCACTGCTTTTACAGCACTTTCAAGTAATTTTTTTTGAAGTTTTGTAAATTCTAAAACTTGTTTCATAGACCAATTTTTGTATGTTGCCATCTTTGATGCTACAAACCTTCCTTCGCCACTACAAGGAGCATCTAATAATACTTTATCAAATTCTCCTTCATAATCATTTCCAAGTTTTTCGCCTCTACGGTTTACTACTTCAACAATACTTGCACCTTGCACTTTGCAATTATATTTTAATCTTTCATACCTAATTTTATCCCATTCATTTGCTAAAATGAAACCTTCATTATTCATAATTGTCGCAATTTGGGTAGTTTTACTTCCTGGTGCAGCGGTCATGTCTAAAATTTTCTCACCTTTTTTTGGAGAAAGTACAAGAGGTGGAACCATACTAGATAAACTTTGAAAATACACAAATCCTTTTTCATAAATATCAAGTTTTTGAATATCTTTTTCCCTTGCATTTTTTATAATTAAAGCATCTTTATACCACGGAACTCTTTCAAATTTAATATTAGCCGAGCGGAAATATCTCATCAAACTTTGAATATCATATTTTATTGTGTTAACTCTTAATGTCAAAAATCTATCATCTGTCATTCCTGTTAAAATTTTGTCAACAGTAATTGGTGAATACATTTCATATATTTGGTTAATAAAATCTGATGGCAATCTTCTTTTAATTTCATTAATGGATAAAATGCTCATCATCATCATCTACTCCGAAATATTCTCTTCCTGAAATTCTCTTTTTATCCCTTTGTTCTTCAATCATTTTTGAAATTTGTTCTTTTACTTCAAATGGCTTTTTAATATCCCTTATATCAAATTCAGGAGAAGTTTTATCTGCAGAGCAAACATGAATTGTTCCAACTCCAAAAATTCTTTGTAGAAGACTGCGTTTTAAAGTTAAATCCATCATTCTGTATAATTTAATTTCTTCTTGTTTTGTTGAAAGAAATCCTGAATCTATCAACAATTTTTCCTCGGTTAAGGTATAAACCGTAAAAGATAAAGGAAGCCCAAATATCGTTCTTCTTCTATCTCTCCATACAAAATTTTTTTCTTTCATTTTTATCCCCTTTCATTTTCTAAAATTGCTACAGCACATTTAATTCCATCAACTGCTGCAGACATAATTCCTCCAGCATATCCTGGGCCTTCTCCACATGGATATAATCCATCAAATGTAACTGACATTAAATTTTCTTTTCTATTTATTCGAACAGGTGATGAACTTCTAGTTTCTACACCTGTTAAAATAGCATCTTTGTCGCTAAATCCCTTTATTTTAGTATCAAAATATGTAATTCCTTCTTTTAATGTGTCTGAAACAAATTTAGGAAGTATTTCATTTAAATTTGAATATGTTACTCCTGGCTTATAAGATGGTTTTACATTACCAATTTTTTCAGTAGCTCTATTTTCAAAGAAATCTTCTACTCGCTGAATTGGCGCATAATAGTTTTCTCCACCTAACTTAAATGCCTTTTCTTCTAATTCTTTTTGAAAATAGATTCCAGCTAAAGGATTTTTTCCTTCAAAATCTTCTGGACCTACATTAACTAAAATTGCGCTATTAGCATTTTCTCCATTTCTAGCAAACTCACTCATTCCATTTGTTACAATTGTTCCTGCTTCACTAGAAGACCCTACAACTCTTCCACCTGGGCACATACAAAATGTATAACAAGATCTGCCAGTTTTTTTATTGTGATATGCAAGTTTATATTCGGCTGCAGGTAATCTTAAATTACATTTATCTCCATATTGTGAATTATTAATCATTTCTTGTTTATGTTCAATTCTAACACCTACAGAAAAATTCTTTCTTTCCATTTGAATATTCTTTTTATATAACATCTCAAAAGTATCTCTAGCACTATGCCCTATAGCTAAAATTACAGTATCTGTTTCAATTTCTCTTTTATCAGTTTTTACAGATGTCACTTTTCCATCTTCTGATGTAGCAAAATCAATAAATTTTTCTTCAAAAAAGAAATCCCCACCATTTTCAATAATATAATTTCTTATATTTGAAACAATATTTACTAAATTATCAGTTCCAATATGTGGCTTATTAATATATTTAATTTGCTTAGGTGCACCAAATTTAACAAATTCATTTAAAACCGCCCTACAATATTTATTATGAATCCCAGATGTTAACTTTCCATCAGAAAAAGTTCCAGCGCCACCTTCACCAAATTGAACATTTGATGTTGTATTTAGCTTTCCATTTTTAAAAAAATCATCCACATCTCTTTTTCTATCTTCAACCTTTTTTCCCTGTTCTATAATAATAGGTTTAACCCCATTATTCACTAATACTAACCCAGCAAATAAACCTGCAGGCCCTGCTCCAACAATTACAGGTCTTTTGGTTGAAGTTCTTCTAAGATTAACATCTATAGCATCAACTTCTGGTTGAATACTCTTAATTTTAGAATATTTAGACTCATCTGCAACATCAATATCAATCGTATAAGTATAAAAAATATCATCTTTATTTCTTGCATCAATAGATTTTTT
>CAMYZH010000027.1 GCA_947303785.1 uncultured Clostridium sp. | reverse complement strand
ATTTTAAAAAAGATTACGGAAATATAATAGAACAAGATTCAGATTTAAAAAACGAAAAAGATATATGGCTTTCTCATTTTTTAAATGGAGCACAAGATAATCAATGGTTTTATGATGTTAAACGCGTATTTGATAGATATTATGGAAAAACCCTTAATAAATCAATTGGCAGATCTTTTAGAGACAATAGTGAATTTAGGTTAAGTACAGATGAGAAAAAACTTTATTTTAAAATTGGTAAACAAGAATTTGATGGAACTACGACGCCAAGAGGTATAGACTATATAGGAATGCTTGATTTTATGATATTCAAATTAGAACAAAGAAATGCAACTAAACCAGATAGAGAAACACAAGATATAATTAAACAGGCTCAAAATTTAAAGGAACAGTTTAGAAATAATTTAGAAAAAGTTCTACCTGAATTTGATAAGTTTTATGATAATTTCAAACAAGATAAAAACTTAAGTACAAATAGTAGTGAAGCAAATAGAAGATTAAATGAGAATCCTCAATTTTCAAATATGGCAGAATATCTAGATCAATACCTCGAATCAGAAGTCAAATATGAAGAAGTGCATGGGAAAAAAGTAGCATCTAGTTTAATAGGAACAGAATATTTAAAAGCAAGAAAAAAAGCCACTCCAGAACTAGTTAAACTATTAAACGGAAATGATGAAAAAATAAGAGGTACTGCATTTTTATTAATGGATAAGGGAAAAATAGGAGAAAAACTTGAAGAAGTTTCAAATGGGCTTAACTATACAAATATTTACACTCGTTATCTTGAAGCTGAAAATAGAAAAGACCCTGATACTGTAGATTTATCTAGATATCCAGCTATAAAAAAACATGTAAAAGATAATAATGCTTTAGCATATGTAGGCTTTCAAAACTCAATGATAGAAGCGATGAAAGTTACATGTAATACACTGGATGTTACACCAGCTGAATTAGGATTAGAAAATTTACAAGATTTACCAAAGATGGACATATCACAATTAAAAGAGCAGAAAGAGAATACTACTGTGAAAGGTCTAACAACTGACAATAGTGGACCTGGTGGAGATGATGGCCCAGAAAGTAGATAAACAAGAAATAAGAAAGGATTTTTATAATATGACAAATGAAGAAGCTTTATATCAAGCTAAATTGATAATAGAACAATTACCAGAAGAAGAATATAGACTACTACCAGTAGATCAAGTTAACTATATAAACGAAAATTTCGCATATAACGAAAATATAAAAATAAATCCAAATACTCCATTATCTGAACAAAATCTTGATGAACAAACAGTAGAAATTTTACAAAATCTAATGGATGAAACTGATTTCTATGATTTAAAAAAATACAACGCAGATACAATTTCACTTAAAACTGAAATAATTGATTTAAAAACTGAAATCAAACAAATAAATTTAAAACAAGACAATAAATTATCAGAAATCAAAAAAATGGTACTTGAATATAAAGATGCACTAGAAAAAGCAAATACAGAAATAAGTAATTTAAAAGAAAGTAATGAACAATTATTTACATCACTTAATAAGGTACCTAAATTTTTTAGAAAAATATTTTTTAAAGATGATATAAATAAATACTATTTAAACAGTTAAATAAAATCTCTGGATTTATTCTTTGTTGCGTAGGTTGCTTAGATAAACTTGTAATTAGGCTAGCTGGAGGAGTAAAAATACTAGAAAAAGTAGAAAAGTTCGAAATTACTAGTATCACAGGAACATTATCTCCAGATGGAGTTCATATTCATATTACTGTATCTGATGAAGAAGGAAACACATTAGGTGGTCATTTAAAAAATGGATGTATAGTTGATACTACAGCTGAAATTTGTATAGAAGAATTTGATACAATAAAATTAAAAAGAGAATTTGATGAATCAACAGGATACGGAGAACTAGTTATAGAAGATTAGAAATATAAAGTATAGTTATTGCCAATAGCTATACTTTATATTTTTTTTTCAAGGGATATATGTGATACACAAATAAAACTTAATAAAAGTAGTATCTACTTTGTTGGTTTTTAAAAGTTTAAATATATTATAATTAAGATAGCTTAAGATTATTCTAAATGTAATTATATCAATAAAAGGAGAGCCATCTTTAAAATGAAAAAAAATCAATTTAGTAATAATATATTTAAGACTATTGTTTTTTTAGAGAAAATCAAAAATCATGAAATAAATGATAAATACATACTAAACAAAGGTTTTACTAAATATAGTAAAATCATATTGGGTATTATAAAACAATGCCTAACAAATAATAATTGCGAAATAATCAAATCAAATGAAATATATCTAATTAATAATATAATTGAAGAATTTAATATAAATCTAATTATTTTTGAAGATTGTTCTAAAATATATTGTTCAATATATATAAATAAAGCTGGGATTATTGAATTTACTTATGATATATTGAGCATAATAATATCATATCAAACTGATGATAAAAAAGAAATGAGTATAACTCTAAAAAGAAATGAAAAGATAAATATAATTAACTGCAATACTTCAAATAAGAAAAAAATTACCAAGAAGACTACAAAATATAATTTTCAGGATATTATAAAAATAATAAAAAAAGAGGTATCTGAAGATAAATATTTAAATATACTAAAATTTGAAGAAGCATTTAATAATATAGAAAAAATCTTATTAAAATATAAAAAATAAATTATCTAGCATTACCCATAACGTGACAAAGTTGACATTTTATGTAAAGCATTGTATAATAAATACTAGGTTTACATAAGAGAACACAAAAACTAAAAACACAATTAAACCATATTTATTATATTTATGGGAGATAAAAGATTATGGATAATCTAACCAGGCTACAAGACGTAATTGAATATATAGAAGATCACCTAACAGAAAAAATCGATTATAATGAACTAGCTAAAATTATGGCAGTATCAGAGCAATCAATGCAAAGAATATTTATATTTATAACAAACATGTCTTTAGCTGAATATATAAAGCGTAGGAGATTTAGTAAAGCATTTGAAGAATTGAGAAATTCAAATGTAAGAATAATAGATTTAGCTATAAAATATCAATATGAATCTGAAATCTCTTTTTCTAGGGCATTTAAATCGCTTTTTAATATGTCTCCAAGAGAAGCCAAAAAGAATAATGTTGATTTTGTACAATTTCCAATTTTTCAATTTAATAATAGAACAGAATATAAATACAAAATAGAACATGTAGAAAGAAAAGAAATATATGCATATAGAACAAAAGATGCGGAAACAAAAGATGATTTGTTATTTAGAATTAGAGAATTATATAAAGAACTAAAAGAAAACAATATTTATCCTTCACTCCAGAAATATGGTATGTATGGAGTGAGTTTTAAAGATAAAAATAATAAAGAAACATATTATGTTGGATGCGAAAAAGATTTGGGAAATTCAGAAAAAATTATAATCGAAGAAGGAATATATCTAGTATTTGATTGTGGAGGAGATAATCAATCAGATATAGCACCACTAATTATGGATATTTACACACAATTTATAAAATCAACAACCATAAATATTGATGAATATGAATGTTTTGAATTATATAAAGATGGTAATTGTTATTTATACATAAAAAAAATATAGGAGAGGTTAATCTTAAGATTTTTCATCTCCTATTTTAATATCCATTCAGTTATTATTTTTTTAATTTGAAAATATTCTTCTTCTTCATATTGCATATTACTTATACAAAACTTTCTATCAGAAATATGTGAGCAGAACATACATTCATATAAATTACTACAATCCTGAATAAAGTAGGAATTTGCAATCTTACCTGAACATATAACATTATAGCTGTTAGAACAACTACTTGAATCATCTACACGTATACAGTTAATAGAATCAGATGTTCTTTGTGATGCAATCATAAGTTCACTATTTCTACAACCATCGCAGAAAAATGAATTAGAACATTTAGTCAAATCTACAGAATGGTAGATGTTATTAGAACTATAAATTGTATCACACCTAATGCAGTCAGTTGAATTATATAATCTTTCAGTAGTAATAAAATTTGATTTTTCCCATACTTGAATTACTTCTTCAAGACTCTTCAAATCTTTTTTAGGGAACATCCAACCTCTTGTATTACTACAATGTTCCATATTGCTTTGCTTTATGTATTTATCAGCATTTTCAATAATACTCCAAGTTTCTTCTCCAGTTAATGAATCTTTAACTTTTACAGGCAAATTAATATCAAATGCAAATTTATTAAAAACTTCATCAATTTCTAAAGAAACATTTTTTTCAAAAACGCTGTTAAATATTTTAGATATAGTATCTCGAATCGATTGTTTATCCATTTTTATTATTTCCTATTCCAAAATCAAAATTTCTTTTTTTGCTTCGTGAAGTAGATTGTGATTTCATAATATCTCTTACTGGCTTAACTTTTCCAAGTTCAAATATAAATTTTTTGATTATTTTTTTACCAGTATCTTTTATATTATCTAAAAGTTTTTTAACTCTAGGAATTGGTTTATAATCTAAAGTTTTACATTCAATAGCAGGTATGACACGTCCATCTTTACTTACTCTAACAATAAGACTTCTATTAGGTAGGCTTGATAGATACTTGATTTTTTGGAAAATAGAATCTTTAACTGAAAGTTCCATCTGTAAAGTATTTGCCAAAAATCTAGCATCTTCTCTTGCAACTCTAAAGCAATAATAATTCATTACATTAGAGTAAATAGAATTTTGTATATCTGTACTAACTTGAGATAAATATTGTTCAACTAAAAACATTGATAAATTGTATTTTCTAGCTTCAGATAATAATTTACTTAATATAGGGTTTTGAATAATTGCAAATTCATCAATTATAAAAATAATATGTTTATCAAATTGCTTTTTCTGAACCAGTTGGAAGATATTACCAAGCAATAAATTAGATATAATCTTTATTACATTTTCACCAAGTTCTGCTTGACTTAATGAAAATAATGTTAAGAAATTATCTTGAATAATATCAGAAATTTTATGACTATTTTCAGAAGTTAGGCCAGGCAACATCTTAATCTCATCTATTAATGACATAATAGGGGAGATAGCTTCAGTATATGACTGATTCTTAAGTTCATTGAAATCAGTTAAAAAGAAACTTCTAATATTAGCTTCAACTTCTTTAGAATCTTTAAGTAGTGCATTTCTAAACTCAACTTCAGAAATAAGTTTTTCTAAGTTATCAAATGTAAGCATTTCTTTTTTTAGTAATAAATATAAACTATGTCTTAATACTCTTTCTAATTTAGAATTATATTGATCTGCGAGAATATTTTTAAAAGTACTAAGTAATATTTCAGTATTAACATTAGCATTTGATTTAGAATTTATTAATATATCTGCAGTAGATTCTTGATCTTTCATATCTACAACAAATGTATCACTTAAGCCTCCAATTTCTTCTTCTATTGCACCATGAGGATCTATCATTACTATTTTATATAAATCACTATAGTTATCATGTACATTTTTTATAAATGAAGCAATAAATTTAGACTTTCCTGAACCACTTGCACCAACTATTAAAGAATGTTTTTCAAAATCATATGATTCCAAGTTAAGATATTTCTTTTCTGAAAAGTAAGGAAATGCATTTATTTCTAGTAAATTTTCTTCTTCATTTTTAGGAGAAAATAATCCATAAGATTTATTAATTTTTAAGTAACGTCTTCCAACATCAATTCTACAGAAAAATCTAGTATATTTAGAAAAATCTAGTTGTAATTGAATTGCTGGGACAAAAAATAATGATTTATATTTTATGATTCTATTTATTCTATTTTTAAAGTAAAAATGTGTATTAGTAAGATATCTATTTTGAGATAAACATCTAAATTTAATTTCTATTTGTTTTAACTCCTTATTTCTTTTTGCTTCAAATTTATCATATATATCAATAATGTTATTATCAGAACGTCTGTTAATATGAAGTCTTTCACATATCTTTTTATTTATATCAAATGAATCGATTTCTCTAATTACAAACTTAGATGATTCACTTAAAATAGAGGGAATAGTACGTCTAGATGATATAAAAAATCTGATCATATTACTTTCAATATTAATATACAATTTCCAAGATCTTAAAAAACCATTTAGTCTAGATATTTTACAAAATAATTCATCAAGTTCAGATAATTCTAAGACATCTTTTGTTAAAAACATTTCATAATAGTTTGGCATTTTAAAACAAATCCTTTCAAAAATAAAATGTTACTTTATCGTAAAAACTTTAAACACTAATACATCATTTTATATTATAATTTTAACAAAAAATTAAAATCTATTATTAACATTTTTGATACGAAAAATGTTAGAAAAATGAATTATATAATTTTAAAATTATTAAAATAAACTATTTTACTATATCATTTAGAAAACTTTTATGTTAAAATTGTAGCACATAGGTTTGATTGGCACCTTACCATGAGGTATATATGAAAGCAAGAATAATGATGTATACAGATTTGTATGATGCAACAATTATTAAAAAAATGATAGCCCAAAAAGAACAATTGTGCAAAAGTGGATGGACACTTGAGCGTAAGTGGACATCCACTTATAAAGGAGCACAGCGAACCTTAAAAATAAGGTTCACAAAAAACCTCAAAGGCCAGAGAGGTCGGATAATAGAATTTAAGACATCCGATCTGTCAGTAGCCGGCTTAAATAAGCTTGCTACAGCTGTATCAAAACTTGGAAATGAATACAAATATTTGGACTCTTATCTGAGTTCAGACATAAAGAAAGGAGGGCACAACTACAAGTTGTATGTCTTACTCTTTTTAAAGTAACATAAACGAGAGGTATCAAAAAAGCCAATCATACCTCTCATTTTTATAAAATCTTAAACTGAATTATAAAGGAAAATAAATGGAACCACAATTAAATGAAATGGAAACTATGAACATAAATAAATTAGCATTTAAAATATCAATTCCAATGGTAATTTCAATGATTTCAATTGCATTATATGGAATTATAGACACAATGTTCATTTCCAAAATAAGTAAAGAAGCATTAACCGCTGTAGCTATATCAATTCCAATTCAGTCAATAATAACAGCTATAAGCCTAGGAACTTCAATAGGAGTTAATTCAATACTCGCTAAAACATTAGGAGAAAAGAACGAAATAAAAGCAAAGAACATAATTAAGCACAGCATTTTTATAATATTTATAAGTTGGTTAGTAATTGCTTTGGCAAGCATTTATGGACTAAAACATTTTTTAGAAATATTTTCTAAAAACTCAAACATAATAAATTTAGCTCATAAATACATATCAATAATTAGTATATTCTCAATTTTTAGCTTGTATCAAATATTATTTGAAAAAATACTTGAAGCTTTTGGAAAAACAAAGTCAAGTATGTTAATACAATTTATAGGAACAATTATAAATTTAATATTAGATCCTATTTTAATATTTGGTTACTTTGGAATGCCAAAACTAGGGATTTCAGGTGCAGCAATTTCATCTATAGCAGGTCAAGCAATCGGAATGTTAATTGGATTAAGAATAATTATAAACAATAATATAATAAATATAAAAGAGATTTTCAAAATTAAGCCCAATAGCACTATAATAAAAGAAATATACAAAGTCGGATTCCCAACAATTATTTTAGAATCAGTAGCATCATTCATTACATTATTTATAAACAAATTGCTTGGAAACTATTCAGACAATGCTATTTCTGTATGGGGAATATATGGGCAATTACAAAAATTTGTAATAATAATAGTATATGGATTTAATTATGGAATGATACCAATTGTTGCTTACAACTATGGTGCAAAGAAAAAAGATAGAGTTTTAGAAGCAATTAAAACATTTATTAAAATATCAATTTGTGTAACATTTTTAGGACAATTATTATTCTTATTTGCAACATCAAATCTAATTAAAATATATAATGTAACAGATGAAGTACTCAATATTGCAATTCCTGCATTTAGAATTTTATCAATTGGATTTGTGTTTGCAGGAATAAGCTTAACTTTATCAGCTACATTTCAAGGATTTGGAAATGGAATATATAGCTTAATTATAAATACTTCAAGACAAATAATATTTCCATTACCACTAATACTTCTGCTAAATAAAATAGTAGGAATTAATGGAATTTGGGTATCATTTACAATAGCAGAAATAATAACAATGTTGATAGCTATATGTTTACATTTAAATAATATAAAGAATATTAAAGAAAAGATAGGAGAATAAACATGGAAAAACCAAAAATTGATCTAGCCTTAATAATTGGTGAAAACGGAAATCCAAGAAATTTTACAGATATGAAAATTGTAAATACAGCTCATGAAGAAATTCAAAGGTTACGACAATTAATTTGGGAAGGTGAGGCAGCACCAAATTTAAGAGAAGAATTTGAAAAATTAGGATTGAAATATAATAATAAAATGAGAAATGAACAGCTCCTAGAATTAATGGATAAAATAGATTTAAAATTAATGGACTCAAGAGTTTTCATAAGAACCAAAAAAAATAATGGAATTGGTCATTTTGATGACAATACCAAATATGAAAACGGATTTGACCCTAAGCTTTTATCTATCAAGGCAGATTTATCAATATTAACCGGAAACCAGAAAATAGATATTAGCGAATTAAGTGAAGCTGATATAACACATCTTCATGATGAAATAACTAGATTGCGCGAACTTATTTGGACTGAAGCTAATAATAATTTTGTAGATAAATTGAGAGATGATGGAATAACATTTACTTCTGGAAAAACTAAAGAAGAATACCTAAAAGTACTCAGTCTATTGGATTTAAAAACTATTGAAATAAAAAAGGCTAAAGAAACTGAACCAAAAATCCAAAGTAGCTTATATAGACATGGGCAAAAAGCAACAATATATGCTATTTCCCCAGTAGAACTTAAAGATATGATACCACCGGAACCAGCTGAGAATGCTAGCGATAAAGAGAATCAACCAAGAATAACAATTACAAAAACTTTAACCAATGCTTTAGAGCCAAATAATAGCTTGACACATTATGATATTGGACAAACAGAGGCAGTAGAAAAAAACGGAGATATAAACGAAAAAACTGGTGGAGGAGAATATGATGGACAATAAATACAAAAGAGCCTATAAAGAAGTTTTGGAAATAATAAAATATTTTCCAGAAGATGAATACAACAAAATTCCAAAAGAAAAAATTGATTTTTTTAAAGAAAACATGGATGATAGTTATGAATTTACTATTAATCCAGCTATAGAATTATCAGGGCAAAATATATCAAAAGAGGCAAATGCAATATTTGTAAAATTATATTTAGATTATTTTGCAACAGAGTCACAAAAGCAGACTATAAACAGCATTTTAGAACTAAATGAAAAAAAAGCTGAAATTGAAAAAAGAGAAAAGTATAATCCAGATGATTTATTTAAAAGTGAAAAAGAAGTTCCTGAGGAAACAAGCTTGCCTCAGGAAACAACACTAATAGAATATAAAGAAAATTTCTTTACAAAATTCAAAAAATTTATTTTCAAAATATTACACATTAAAGATTAGTATTTTATTACTTAAATAAATTAAGAATCTAATATTATAGTAACAGGTCCATCATTTACAAGACTAACATCCATTTTAGCGCCAAATATACCTGTTTGAACAACAGAAATCTGTTTTTTACATTCCTCTATAAAATATTCATATAGAGGAATTGCAATTTCTGGCTTAGCACTATCAGAAAATGATGGGCGATTACCGCTTTTTTTACAATCACCATATAGTGTAAATTGAGATACAATTAAAAGCTCTCCATTTACATCTTTTAAAGACAAATTCATTTTATCATTTTCATCAGTAAAAATTCTTAAATTAACAAGTTTCCTGACCAAGTAGTCTACATCTTCTTTAGTATCTGTAACCTTTATTCCTAATAATACTAAAAAACCTTTATCAATTTTTCCAACAATTTTATTATCAACTTTAACATTTGATTCATTAACTCTTTGAACAACTATTCTCATCTTTAAAACTCCTATTTTTTGTTACATTTTATTATAATAAAAACGAAATGTAAAGGTAGAACTTTCCTATCATTATTAAATATTGACAAAAGTATTTACTTAAAATAAAATATTTTATATTACGTTAAACGGAGGAAAAAAATGAAAAACAAAATAATTTATATTATATTAGGAATTATTCTATTTATAGCAGTTGTATGTGCCGGTGTATTTTTATTCATTAATAATAAAGATGAAGAAAGCGATAATTCTAAAAAGGCAGAAACTCAGATAGAAAATTCTGAAAAATCAAGTAAAAAGAACACAAAAAACAAAAGTAATACCACAAATTCAAATCATGAAAAAGATAAGGACACTGATGATGATAATGATTCAAAGTCAACATCAGCTACAAATGAAAAACTAGAAACCATACTAGATGATGACAATTTTTTAATTAAAATTGACAAATTTGATACTCGAAATAAAAGATACAAATTAGATATTACCAATAAAACAGATAAAAAATTAAAAATCTTTTTTGAAAGGGCTTCATTAAATATGGGTATGTCACAATCATCAGGTGTTATAACACTTGAACCAGAAGAAAGAGATGACAATTATCAATTTGATTTTAGTTATTTTTTCTTCGAAACCGGACTGGAACCAGAAGATGTAACAGCATTTCAAACAGATTTATATGTATATGAACTTGGAGATGATCCATATGATGTTTATACAGAACTTTATGAATTTGAAAGAAATAAAACAGAGCCATATGCTATTTATAAAAAAATAAAAACTAAAAATGATGGTAATTTTGAAACTCCAGAAGTTGAAACCAATGCCGGTGCAATGGAAATAGTAAATAATGATATTTTAGAATTTCAAATAGCTAAACAAGCCTGTGTATCTGATTTACATCATTGTATGAAATTTTATTTAAAAAACCATGATAAGAATAAAGATATAAAAATTAAAATTATTACTGATACTATAAATGGAACATATTATAATGTTGAAAATGAACATATTCTTTCAGCAAATGGAGGATATATATTTATTGAAGACTATTATAATTTAGGTGGACGTGCACTAGAAGATGTAGAAAATGAAAATGATATAAAAACAGTAAAAATAACCTATATAGTTACTGATGCAGATAATGAAAATGATGTATTAATGCAAGACACTTTAGATATAGAATTAAATCATGAAACTCAATATAGGATAGATAAATTTTAAACATAAAAACAATTTTGAAGAAAACAATTAAAAATCTTCAGAATTGTTTTTTTTAGTTCAACCCCTTTTGAAAATATTATAATTATGATAAAATAATAAAAATTTAAAAAGCGGAGAAATAAAATGATTAAAAATATAATATTTGATTTATCAGAAGTAATATATTATGGATATCACGGAGAAGTAGAAAAAACAATAGAAGAAAGATTCAACATACCAAGTGAAGAGTTTTTAAAAAGAAAACAAGAAACTATTGAGTATTTTCTAGATACTATGAGAGGATATCATACAGAAGAGGAATATTTCTCATATCTATTAGATAAAACTAATTGGAATATTCAAGTAAATGATTTAAAAACAGTTATAAGAGAAAACATTAGTAGACAAGTTGGCAATACTATAGAGATTATTAATAAATTAAAAGGTAAATACAAACTTATATTATTATCAGATTATGTAAGAGAGTGGAAAGATTATATATTAGAAAACAAACCAGAATTATCGGTTTTTGATTATAAATATTTTTCTTTTCAATATAAAATGTTAAAAAAGGATGAAGGAATATTTAAATATATCATAAATGACCTACAAATAAGACCTGAAGAAACAATTTTTATTGATGATTATGAAAGCTACACTCAAAAAGCTCAACAAAATGGAATAAAAGGAATCACATTCAAAAGTTCAAAACAATTAGAATCTGACCTTAAAGAACTAAAACTCTTATAGTAATTATTACTAAATAAAAACTATAATTAACTATATAATAGAAAAAAGGAGATAATATGCAAAAGTTTTATGTATTAGGAACAGGAGCAGGTATTACAGAAAACTGCTTTAGTTTATGTGGAGTATTAAATCATAATGATAAGTATTTATTGGTTGATACTGGGGGAGGTATGCACATTTTAAGCCAATTAAAATTAGCAGGCATAAAAGCTTCAGATATTCATGATGTATTTATATCACACAAACACATAGATCATTTATTGGGCCTAGTTCCATTTATTAGAAAAGTATTAACAGCTATTAAACTTGGTGAGTATCAAAATAATTTAAATATATATTGTGATAAAGAAATTAAAGAAATCATTGATTTTATTATAAATAAAACATTTCACGATACTTTTATTAAATTATACAATGAAAGGATCATATACAATATAATACATGATGGACAAATTTTTGATGTAATAGGCTATAAAATGGAAATAATCGATACATATTCTATAGCTTCAATACAATTTGGTTTTAAAATTACACTTGAGAATGATAAAAAACTATTTTATTTAGGTGATGTACCATGTGCAGAAGAAAACTATGAAAAGGTAAAAAATGCTGATTGGGTTTTACATGAAGTATTTTGGACAAGTGAAAAAAACAAATATACTCATTTAGTAAGTGCAATGCACTCTACTGTGGCTGATGTATGTACTAAAATGAATCAATTGAACGTCAAAAATATGATTTTATGGCATACTTTAGATACTGATATAGAAACCAGAAAAGAAAGATTCTTATCAGAAGGAAAACAGTTTTTTACTGGAAATCTATATGTTCCTGATGATTTAGATGTAATCAGCTTAGATTAATTTAAAAACTAATATATCGAAAAAAATATTTTAAATTAATAATTTATAGAAGTATAAAATAGAAGAAGGAAAAAATATGGTTAAATATTTAATACTAGATATGGGGAAAGTTTTAGTAGAACCCGCTTCTGGAAGTTGGTTTGTTACAAATGAGTTTATAAAAAATGTAAATATGAATTTAATAGATTCAAACAAATTAGAGGAATCTATTAAAAAATGTTCTTATTTACTAAATGATAAAGCTGAAAACTTAGATGAAGAATATCAAATAATGATGATATTCTATAAAACATTATTTGAAGTAATTCACTATAATATTGAAAAAGAAAACCTAGAAAAAATAGTAAACAATTTTGTTTATGATAAAGATGATTCTAAATATAAATTATATAAAAATGTCAAAGAGGATTTAGAGATTTTGTCTCAAAAATATACACTTCTTATGTTATCAGACAACTGGCCTTGCGCAATTGAATATTTAAATAAACATGATATATATAAGTATTTTAAAAAAATATATATTTCTTCTAAATATGGAAAAAGAAAACAAGACAAGGTTTTATTTGATTATCCAATACAAGATTTTAATATAAAAGAAAATGAAGCTATTTTTATAGATGATAATGAAGAATTATTAGATATTGCACGCGAAAAAGGTATGCTTGTTTTACATATGGATAGAGCCAAGGTCCTAAAAACATCAAAATACAAAATTATACATGATTTTTCATGCTTGATACAAGATTGCAAAGGAGTAATTAATAATGAATTATAATATTACATTAAAAGAAGTATATGATATATTAAATTCAAGCAATGAAATAATAGACCGATATAAAAAGATAGAAAATCAAGAAATTTTAGATGGAAGATGGGCATTTCATAATTATGAACATGTTAAAAATGTTACTAAATTAGCTGAAAAAATATTAAAAGATTTGAAACTGGATGAAGATACTATTTATGCATGTAAAATAGCTTGTTTACTGCATGATGTTGGAGCACTGCAAGGTAAAGAAGGACATGCTGAAAGAAGTTATGAATATTCTAAAGAACTCTTTGAAGAAAATAATTGGATTTTTAAATATTCTGACAATATTTTGAATGCTATCAGAAATCATAGTTCTGGTTTTGAAACTGATGATATTATCTCATTATCAGTTATTTTGGCGGATAAATTAGAAATTAAAAAAACTAGATTTACAGAAGCGGGATTAAAAATTTTAGGAAATAGACAATATGGACATATTGAAGATATTACACTAGATATTAATAATAGTTTTTTAACAATTAATTTTATTACTGATGGTATGATAGACATGGATGAGGTAAACAATTTTTATTTTACTGCTAAACTTTTTAAGGCTGTAGAAGCATTTTCAAAAAAGATGAACTTAAAATATGAAATATTAATGGATGGTAAAGTTTGGATTTTAAACTAAATAAGTTTTAAAAGAATAGGAGCAAATAATATGAATAGTAAATATAAGTTTTAATATCATATATTCGATAAAATCTTTAGCAATGAAAATGAATTGAGGCAGTTTCTTAGAAATGTAAAAAATTAATATATAAGGAGGAATCAAATTGTTAGCTCAAAAATTAAAACCAGGAGATACAATAGGTGTCATAGCACCAGATAAAGCTTTAAAAAGCAAAGATAAAGAATCTTTTGAAAACGCAACTAAATATTTTGAAAGTTTAGGATTAAAAATAAAGTATGGGAAATATCTATTTTCTGAAAATGATTACTGCGCTGGAACTCCACTGCAAAGAGCAACTGACTTAAATGATATGTTTAGTGACAAAGAAGTTAAAGCAATTTTTACAGTTAAAGGTGGAGATATGGCAAATGGAATTTTGCCATATATAGACTATAATAATATAAAAAATAATCCAAAAATATTTCTTGGCATGAGTGATATTACAGTTTTATTATGCGCAATAAATAAAATGACAGGCCTTATTACTTTCCATTGTCAAGAGTATACTTGGTTTGGAAAAAAAGAAGTAACAGATTATGATAAAAACGAAATAATAGACAAATTATTTCATTCTAATAAAACAATTTTACCTTATGATGAAAGACAATTTTATAATTTTGAAAATAAAGTTATAAAAGGAAAAATATATGGAACAAATGTCAGATGCCTACTAAAACTACTTGGTACTCCATATATGCCAGATTTAGAAGATTCAATATTGTTTTTAGAAGGATTTCACTCTGATATTATTGGATGGAATTCAATGTTAGAACAATATAAACAAAGTGGTTTACTTAATAAGGCTGTGGTTTTTGGATATAACTATGAGCTTCAATTTGTAGGAAATAATCAAGATGATATTGTTGATGAACTAAGAAAAATTAATATAAATATACCAACAGTTAAAACTAACGACTTTGGACATATTCATGGTAATAGTATAATTCCAATAGGTGTAAATGCAACAATAGATGCAAAACAAAAAAGTATTACAGTTGATGATTATTTAACATAATTAATCTGACAAGCTAATAATTTAAAAAAGAAAATAAAAGGAGGAATAATATATGGGATTATTTGATAGTATTTTAGGAGGAATAAAAGATATAACTAACTCTGAAATAAGTAAAAGAGTTAATGATGCAGTAAATGATATTAAAGGAAAAGCATCAGAGCAAATCAATAATCAAGTAGATTCAAAAATGGATGGCCTTAAAGATAAAATTGCAAATAGTGGTGTAGAAATGATTGAAAAGAAATTTTTATTAAATATGCAAAAAAGTTATCAAGAATATGGTTATGATGTTAAAATCGATATTGATAATGATGGCAAATTAAGTGATGAAGAATTAAATAATGCTGTTCGCATACTAAATAATTTTATTGAAAATAACAGAGAAAGAGTTAGAATGAGTATGGTTAGCAAAGGTTACACATCAGAAGAAGCGGATTCATTATTAACCAAAGAACAAGAAGTTCTAAGAGACATGGATAATGTACGTATATATGGAAATGCACATGATGAAGAAAAAAGAAATGAAGCAATTAAAAAATTAAATGATGATATGACCGAATTTTCAAATATTTCAATAGAAATTGCAAATAGGCATCCTGAATTAAAAAACAATAATTAAGGAGAAAAAACATGGGCTTAATTAATCATTTTAGAAAAAATAAAAACAAACAAGATAATAAAAAAGATGAAAATCAGAGAACATTAGCAGAAGATATTCCTATAGCAGCAAAATGGGCAATTGATAATCTAAACAAAACAGGTTATTCAGTCGATTACAATCTTGAAAGTATGAAGGAAGTTGAAAGATTCTTTAATGATAATACCGGGAATGGTAGAAAGTTACCAGGAAATATAGTATTTGCTTTAGGATGTCTGGTTGGTGAAACAATTATCAAACTAGGTGGTGGAGTATGGCAAACTGATGATAAAGATCCAAAAGGAGAAATTACTGTAGCAGTAGTGCTGGAGAATAACTCTATTATTTGGCCAGTTCTAAGATGTATAAAAAGAAATTTAAACGGTCCTGAAGAAAATATATATGATTATGTACGTTCTATGTTAAATTTAGACGAAGAAGCAAAAATTCCGGGCATCAAAAATAACAAGGAGGAATAACATTGCCAAACCTAGAATTATATAGAATATTTAAAGTTGTAGCTGACGAAGGAAATTTAACAAAGGCTAGTCAAAAATTATTTATCTCTCAACCTGCTGTAACCCAACACATACATAATTTAGAAGATGAACTAAATATAAAATTATTTGAAAGAACACAACATGGAATAACTCTTACTAAAGAAGGAGAAAATATCTACAATCAAATTAAAGAACCAATAAGTATCCTTTCATCAATAAAAGATTCTTTAGAAAACATTACAAATATAAAACTTGGGATTCATACCAACTTTACAAATGATTTTTATGGTTCAATATTAAAACAATTAGCAGAAACAAATCCAAATATTGACTTTTCTATTTACAAAAGTGATTCTGAAAGAATGTTTGCAATGTTAGAAAAAAATGAAATAGATGCATATTTATCAAAAGAGCAACCAGAGGATATACATAGTCAATCAATCAAATTTATCAGCTTAGGAGCTCTACATGATAACTTTTTTGTAAATAGTGATTCAAAGTTTTTAGGAAAGAATATTTCAAAACTTGATACTTTAACTATATATACATTAAATAATATATCAAGTACCAGCAGAAGGCTAAAAAGCGCTATTGAGCAAAATAATTATAATAATATAGTTATCAAAAACTATACATTTATTACAATATTAGAAAAATTACAATATAATGATGTAATTGCATATATTACAGAGGAATACATTCAAAAAGAATTAAATGAAGGCAAATTTAAAAAACTAGATTTAGGAATTGAAATACAAAATGACGTAAACTATGGAATATATTATAATTCAAATAATAAATTAAAAAATATAAAAACAATTTTTGAAAAATTGAAATCTCAGATATAAGAAATGCTTATATCTGAGATGCTTTTTTATATTATACAAAGCTTCCATGTCTTGTTATACTTATATTAGAAGGGAGTTATAAATATATGATATATGTAACAAGACATGGACAAACAGATTGGAATGTTCAGAAAAGAATAATGGGAAGACAGGATGAACCATTAAATACAATCGGCTTAGAACAAACAAATAAAACAAAAATTAAACTAGCAGATACAAAAATTGATATTATTATATGTTCACCCTTGCTAAGAGCCAAGCAAACAGCAGAAATAATAAGTGCTGGCAGAAATATACCAATAATTTATGACATAAGAATCATTGAAAGGGACTATGGAGAATTTACGGGAAAACAAATAACAGATTTTGACTTTAAAGGATTTTGGAATTATTATAAAAATGGTCAATACCAGGGTGCAGAGGATATACAAAGCTTTTTTGCAAGAATATACCAATTTTTAATAGATGTATTAAATAATTATAAAGGAAGTAATGTATTAGTTGTAACCCACGGAGGAGTTAGCATTCCTATTAAGTGCTTTTTTAATAAAAGAATACCTAGTGGTTCACTTGCGGATGCCAACTTGGCTCTTAAAAATTGCGAAATAGCCTCTTTTCCTTTTAAAGAAAAGATAGAAGCTAAAGAAACTATGTGTCTTTAAAAAAAAACATAGTTTTTGTATATATAAAAGAATAATAAGTGTTAAAAAAATATTTAAATACTAAGAAAAAAGTTGAATTAACTATTATTTTGTTATATATTAAATAGAAAGAATTAATATATTATAAGGATAATAAAAATATGGATAAATCTACTATAATAGCAACATTACTTGAAAAAAAACGTAAAGGACCTGAGGCTGTAAAAAGATTTATAGAAGCCAGAATTCAGGAATTAAATGAAAATAGCGAAGAAACAACTATAGGGTTTAATACGGAAAATCCAACATATAAAGGTTTTATTGGAGAAAATGTCAAAATAAACATGTTTAAAAATAGAAGATCAAAAGAATCTGATTCAAACCATCCAGATAGTCCATATAAAAAAAAGCTATCAGAAGTTAAAGATGCTCTCGATAAATCTTTTATATTGTTTGATGGAGATGATAGAATTTCCGACTGGATTTATGGTTGTATAACAGACACCGGATTCAATGATCTTCAATTGATTCATAAATTAACTACAGCAACCATGGGTGATGGAGCAAATTCAATAGAAGAAGAATTAAGAAGAAGCGAAATTTTAATAACAAATGCTTTAATTGGGAAAGACACTAATTATAGTGAAATAAAAAACAGACATCTATGTGTATGTACTGAATTTGCTATTTTATTGCATAATACATTTCTAATTTTAGGGTACAGTCCGCAAATACTATTTGGAGTGATAGAAGATGAAGCTCCATATTCAATTGGATTTCATGCATTTAACATACTAAAATCATCTCCAGATAGTGCAACAAAACTATTAGTAGATTTATCTAATCCTTATTTTTTTGATGAAAACGGACAAAGGCAAATATTAAGTGCAATGGCTGTTTTAGATGAACAAAAATATCAAAAACTAATTAATGGAGAAAAAATAAGGATAGATATGGCTGAAATTTATAATCAAAAAAATAAATTAAAATTAAAACCAAGATGCAGCACTTATGGAATTAAAATTGAAGAAAATGATATCAAAAAACAACAAGAATCTCATCGAAAAAAATTAAGTAGCCAGCAAAAGCAATATGGTATGGGAACAGAATAATTAAGTTTAAAAGTAATAGAAGGAGCGTCGATATATAGGGATGAATATTGGAATTGATATAGATGATACAATAATGTTAACTGCAGAGTCTATGTTTAAATATGCAGAGATTTATAAAAATAAAGTATCACAAACTCAAATAAATGAAAATTGTTTAGGATATATTAAAGATAGTTACTATATTAATGCTTATTATGGATGGAATCACAAAACAACAATTTCATTTTTTAATGAATATTATAAAAAAATTCTTAATGAATGTACTATGTTACCAGAAGCAAACAAAATAATACAAAAACTAAAATCAGACGGACATTCAGTTCACTTTGTAACCGCTAGACTAATGAATATTGACGGTTGCGATACCCAAAAAATTACACAAAAGAGTTTAGAAAAATATAATATTCCTTATGATAGTTTAAATTTACAAGTTTCTGATAAAATAGATT
>CAMYZH010000026.1 GCA_947303785.1 uncultured Clostridium sp. | reverse complement strand
AATGTAATAGAAAAAAGCTTTAAATCACGCGATTTAAAGCTTTGGTTTTGGTATTATTTTAAGTTTTATTATCTTTTCATTAACAATCTTTGACTTTTCTTACGGATTTGAATATTTGAACATTTTTATTGTTTTACACACTATAACTACTTTTCATTAAAGTAATCTGCTATTCCTAAGTAAATTCCCCATGCAAGTTTATTTTGATACTCATCTGATAATAGCTCTTTTTCTTCTTCTGGATTAGATAAAAAGCCACATTCTACTATCGTAACCGGAATCTCTACATGATCTACTAAATATATGTTAGATATCTCATGAGCAGTTCTGTTATTTTGCACTTTAATTGTATTTTTTAATTCATCTTGAATTGCAATTGCCAATCGTTTGCCATCTTCATTTTTAGCTTTATAAAAAGTTTGCCATCCACTATATGTACTGCTATCACCCTTATTTAGATGTATTGAAACCAAAATATCTGCACTTGACTCATTTCCAATTTTCACTCTGTTTTTAATATCAGAAACTTTCATTTCTCTAATACTTCCAGATTTATCCATATCATATATTCCATTTTCATCAGATCTTGTCAAGATTACTGTTGCACCACTTGCTTCCAATAGTTTTTGCAGTTTAAGAGTTATTGCAAGTGTCGTGGCTTCTTCTGTCGAACCTGATATTCCTTCTGCTCCGCTCATCAGGTTTTCCGTGCCCTGCATCTAAAACAATTACTTTAGATGCAACTGGTGTAGCCGATGTCATTACAGTTTCTTCAACATTTTTTATATTCGCAATAATTAGGGTTGTAAAACAAAACATTCCAAGTGTAATCATCAAAATCTTTTTTCTATCAATAACTATCATAGTAAAATATATGTTTGAAAAACATTAATATAACTCATAATTAATAAAAAAGATTCTGAATGATTATATTTTTCAGAATCTTTCTATTATTATTCATATAAAACAGCTACCACTGCAATTGCATTTTCTTTGGAATGTGAGATTGAAATATCTATACTTTTTATTCTTGGATTATCTATTTCTACTCTAGGCTTACCATTAGTATCACGTATAATTTCAAAACTCTTCCAGTCAAGATTTTCTTCGGTTAATATATTAGAAAGTGCTTTATATAATGCTTCTTTTGTTGCAAATCTTCCAGCATAATGTTGATATTTATTATTATTGTGACTTTCGCAATAATCTATTTCCGCCTCTGTATAGATTTTTTTTAAAAACTTATCTCCATAATGTTCTATTGAATCTTTAATGCGATTAATCTCAATAATATCAGTACCACATGCTATTTTCACAATATTCACCAGCCTTTGTCACATAAACATATATGCAATTATCGTAAATGTATTTAGTATTAGTGAAACAATTAAAAGCATAACCATTAATGTATAATTTCTGTTGTTTTTCTCAATATCTAAATCTTTATATATAATTTCATATTTTTTTCTAATTTCTTCAAATTGATCATCTAACTCAAATGTTGCTCCAAGTATCTTGTAATATAAACTTCCTGTATCATCTGTTGTTATTTCTTTTGCCCATAATGTTTTTGTAAAATCTATAAACTTTTTTCGTATTTTTAAAATTTTTTCATAGCTTCTAAATTCAGTATTTATATGCCTTAAAAATAACTTCTGATGTAATCTTAAAATATATGTAAAATAATATACTGTCTCATATTCATATGGCAATTTTGTATAATTATACATGTCTACTGTAGAACATAATATATTGCAATTTGATTTGGTTATACCTGTTCTAGCATATTTTAATTTCGATATTATACTTAAATTTTGTTCTTCACTTTTTTTATTTAAATCAGTGATGTAATTACTTGGAAATGTATTTACATATTTTAAAAATTCATTCTCAAAACTTTCAAATTCATTCCTATCATTCCAATATTCTGAAGGTATGCATGTATAGCTATATGTATAAAATTTGTTTTCTATCCATTTTTCATTTTTGCTTGAACCTGAAACTTCTTTTAGTAAATCTGTTACTTTTTTTACATTTTCTAATGAATCTGTTTGTATGTTTATGTTTTCATATTGTTTTAAATCTGCAAATTCTGAATGTATTTCTTTAAACTTGTAATTAAAATTTAGTATATCCGAAAATTTTTCTGAATTTTCAATAGTTGTTTTTATACTTATGAAGCAAATACCTGTATTAAAGCATATTATATCTATTTTAGGTATATTAAAAAGCACACCACCATTTTCTTTGTCATATTTTCCATCAACTGTTTCTCCTAATAAGTATTCAAAACAAACACATGAATGTAACGCTAGTTCTTTTGCTTGTTTTTCTGGTTTCATCATTTTAAATGCTTTTAATTTTTCATCTCTTAGTTCAAATGTTGGAAATAAGTTGTCTCTAATAATTGGACTAAAATAACTGTATATGTCTAAATCCTTTTCTTTTTCAAAAATTCTTAGTGTTGCTTTTTTGTCTTTAATTAATTTTAATATATATCTTTCATATTTATCTTCCTCAATAATATAAGGATGTAAAAAATATGTATATTGATACTTGAATGATAATTCCAAAATTATCTCTCCTCTTTTGTAATTTTATTATTTTCAACTGTGTTGGCTATATTTTTATACTATTGTACATAAGTACTTAATTCTGTATTTTCACTTAAATGCCATTTTCCTATAAAATCTATTATTATATTATTATCCAAAGATATTGATGGTTCCATAAGAACGCTTCCATTTTCTTGTAATACTCCCCATTTACCGCCTTTATTTACAGCGCAAAATCCAAATTCGTTTTGTTCTGTAGCATCATCATAAATGCAATTGACTATTTTTTGTCCATCAGCATTTTCATATCCATATTTTCCATTTTCTTTAATTAAGAATAATGTGTTTCCTTTTAAAGCTTCTTTACTGCTAATTTCTTGGTATTGTAAATTATAGTATTTATATTCATTTCCAATTCTAGCTCTAATATATCCGTTTTGTGAATCAACTTTGCTAATTGTTCCTGTAAATACAAGTTGTAAATTCCTTGTATATACATCTGTTGTATAATCATCATTTTGACAAATAAGTGATGTTATGTCATTTCTATATTCTATGTCTTTATATTTAAACTCAAGTTGAATATTTTTACTCAAATCTAGAATTCCATAGTTTCCAGCAGTTGACGCTATATAATAATCACCAAAACAATTTTTTAATGTATCAAATGCAGGATCAATAAGTACATCACCAGTTATTGTTATAACTCCATATTTTCCGGCATTTTTAACAACTAATGTATCTCCATTTATTTCTGTTATTTCATCAAATCCACTATCTAAAATAGTATTTCCGCTTTTATCAATTAATTTTGTTTTTAACCCTTCTTCTACTACATATTTTTCTGAACCATATACTTTATAAATCTTATCATATATGCTTTCTAGTACTGTTGTACCTTCTGAACTAACTAAACCATACTTTCCTTCGGAATTTTTAACTATATATCCATCATTGTAAGTTTTTCCAAATGCTTGTATTTCAGCAAATTGTGTATCTAAAAATTTGGATTTAGATACTGAATTGTATAATCCGTAAGTTTCACCTTTTTTTATTAGTAATGTTTTTTCTATTCCAGTTAATCCAGTAATTTCATCATATTCAGGAGATAATACTTCTTTTCCAGTATAATCAATTAATCCATATTTTCCGTCTTTTTCAAATTTTAATACTTCTGTATCATACCATACATCATTTAAGTTATTATAATTTATAATCGCGCTAACATTTGAATAATTACTAAATAGTGTTTCATTTTTATCGTTTACGGCTTTAGTCTTATAACTTCCATCTGCATAGTTTACATCATATGAAACAATAAACACATTTTTTTCATTGTTTGGAACTATTATCATTTCGTCTGATAAAACATTTGTTAATTGTTCACCTTTGCTGTTGATTACAGTCCATTTTGAATTCGTATATGCTGAAAAATATTTTATAGGTTTTGGTATCTCTGGAATGGTATTTCCTTTGTTAATTGCCATTATTATTGATGAAATAACCATTATTATAACTAATAGTGCAACTATGGTTGCTATAACTTTTTTTACATTAAGTTTTGGTTCATCATCAAATCTTCTACCTCTATTTTTTCTCATTACATCCTCCGATTAAAAACAAAAATTCATGAATAATATATCACAATTAAATAAAAATTTCAATATGTCAAGAGTGTCAAAAGGGACGGTTCTAAATGACACAAATCAAGTAAAAGTACTAATAAATTATTTAAATTTGTGTCATTTAGAACCGTCCCTTTTGACACTCTTGACATAAATATTATATTTTTGTTACTTTACCAACAATAACGGTCATATCGTCTTTTGCTATTCCATAACTATTATCTACCGCTTCTTGCAATATCATATCTGCTAATTTTTTTACATTATTAGTATTAACTTCTTTTATTAATTTGATAAGCCATTTATCTTCAGACTGTTCTACTGATGAGTCAACAATTCCATCACTGCATATTATAAAAATATCTCCATCCTCTAATTTCCTATCAAAAACAGAAAAGTCCACATCATTTAATATTCCTAAAGGTAGTGAATTTGAATTTACAAACTCTAGTTTTGACTTGTTTTTAATATATGTTTTGCAAGATCCGTTTTTTATAAATTCCACTATTCCTTTATATAAATCAAATATAGCCACATCCATAGTAGCAAATATTTCTTCAGATGATACCTTAATTGTAGAATTAATAAGTTCCATAGAGTCTTCTTTATCAAATCCAGCAAGTAAAGCTTGTTTCATCATTTTTACAACAATTTGACTTGACTTTCTTGCTTCTGTTCCTGTTCCCATTCCATCACTTAATACAACAAGATGTTTATTGTCTTCGAGCTTCATTTGCATACAACTATCACCACTTACATTATTTCCGGCTTTAGGAATTTGCGCTAAACCTAGCTGAAGAGAAAATATGTTTGCTGAGATGTATTTTTGCATATACAATTTTGAATTAATATTACTGGTATCCTTTTGAAATACAATTTTTTCTTTACATACCTTTGATAAAATTGATTCTATACATCTAACTTTTTCTTTTTCTCTAATTTGCTTTTCAAATAAGATATCAATAAAATATTTTTTATTTTTATCTTGTCTAATTTTAATCTCTTTTATTAAAATCTCTTTTTGCTTCAGCAATTCCATAACTTCAGCTTCTTTTTTACCAAATATACTTTCCACTTTAGGCTTCATGTTGTCTGCAATCTCAGAAATTGCTCTTGATACTCCTTTAAGTTGTTTTGAAATTGTTTTATTATTATCTTGCAATCTTTGTTTCCATTGAAAATTCATCTCATTTATTCTATAAGTTCTATTCACTATTCTAACTATCTGATTTACATCTTCTTTAATTGCATTATTAGATTCAATATCTAATATCTCATTTTTCTTTTCAAAAATATTTACTAAATCTTTTTCTGATATTTCTTCTTTTTCAACAAGTACCATATAAATACTATCAATCAAATCATTATCTAGACTAATTAAATCTTCATATAAAATATTATTTGGAAAAGAATCTAGATTATTTAGTAAATCTTCTACAAAAGCTTCTTTACTTTTATTAATATTTTCAATTTCATATTCAACATCAGCTTGCTTTATTCCATAATTTTTAGCTATTTCATTAATGGTTTCTGACAAATAATCTAATTTATTTTCTACTATTGTACTTGCAGTAAGCCTATTATCAACAACTGGAGCAAAAAATTTTCCTCTTCCTACTAAATCTTCAATATCTATATCAAAATATTTAGGAACAAATAAAATCATAATACCAGCAATTAATAATTCTCTGTATAAAAGAATTGCAATTGAATTACCTGTTGTTAAATATGAAATAATCGTATTTCCTATTAAAAAACCTACTATTACTCCTATACGCCCTAATCTATTTAAGCTACCTGCAAGTAATCCAGAAATAGAAAATGCAAGGACTTGAATTGGTGAGATATAACCTACAATTCCTAAAACAAGTCCTAGTGTTACTCCAATCGTTGAACCAACTAGAATCCCATTTTTCCAAGCTAATACTAATATTAAGAAAATTGATAAAATATTTGCTATTGAAATTCCATAAAATCGGTACTTCCCTAAAGCAACTGACGCTATTGCAACTATTATAGTTGCACCAATAATTTCTTCTATAGTAAATGCTGATTTAAGTCCAAAAGTTTCTAATACACCAATACTGTTTACAAAAATTTTATAGAAAACATAGGTAAATATTATTACTAAAATTGAATTTATTACATCAAATATTAGAAATGTACCTGTGAAGAACTTGATAGCTTGTACAATAATAGATGAAATAACTAAATTTTTTCCTAGTTTTGTAATTTCATTTCTATCATCTTGAACATATGGCTTAAAAAACACAATTGTTAATAAGAAAAACAAGATATTTAATATATATGTAAGTGCTCCTCTTGCTCCTTGTGAAATAATTGTTCCTAACATTGTTGTTACTAAAACTGGTCCTGCTGGAATACTGCTACTACATGCAGCAACAAAAAATGAAAACGCAAATGGAGATAATCCATCACGAATTGAAACTATTGAAACCAAAAATGATAAAATATAGATAATAATATTTTGAATTCTCAAAACTTCTTTCAATTTTTCTATTTTATCATTACTATTATTATTTACTTCAACTTCCTCTTTATTTAGCTCACTACTATCTGCTATATTTTGAAACATCCCTACCACCTCATACTTTTTAATTATTTAATAACAAAACTAATGAAAAAAATGTCATTTCTTATTAAAAAATTAAAAAAGTTTTTTACTTTTTGTGATATTCTTTTTGTATTTTTTCTTATAGTGTTCCCATTCTATTACAAGTCGACAAAAAAATCAATAGTGTGTCAAAAGGGGCTGTCAAATGGGACGGTTCTTAATGACACAGCTAAAAAGAATACAATAACAAATTATATATTCTTATATTAATAGTTGTGTCATTAAGAACCGTCCCATTTGACAGCCCCTTTTGATATAAAAAGCGCGGTAATTTCTACCACGCTTTTCTTTTTTTGTTTTCTATTCTATATTTTTTAAAACTTCTTTCTTTAATTCTTCTACTCTTTCTATAGACTCTTTCATAGACTTAGTTTTAACACCCATGTAGAATTTTATTTTTGGTTCTGTTCCAGAAGGTCTTGCACAACACCATTCACCATTTTCTAATTCATAATAAAGAACATTTGATTTTGGTAAAGTAATTTTTTCTTCTTTTCCAGTTTTTAAATCTTTTCTTATTCCTGCTTCATAATCTCTAATTGCTTCTATCTTAAAGTTTCCAAAAGATTTAGGAGGATTGTTTCGTAAATTTTCCATTAATTCTTTTATTTTCTCCGCACCTTCAGCACCTTTCATAACAATTGAAACTTGATCTTCTTTATAGTATCCATATTTTTCATATATATTAATCATTTGATCCCATAAAGTTAAACCTTGTTTTTTATAATAAGCAGCAGCTTCTGCAAGCATCATAACAGCTACTATTCCATCTTTATCTCTAGCATGTGTTCCAACTAAACAGCCATAACTCTCTTCAAATCCAAAAACATATTCATAATCATGTTTAGTTTCAAAACCTCTTATTTGTTCACCAATATATTTAAAACCTGTTAATGTCTCAATTAAATGCATTTTATAATAATCAGCTATTGCATCAGTTAAGTTTGAAGAAACAATAGTTTTTATAATAGCACCATTCTTTGGAAGAACACCTTTTTCTTTTCTTTGAGATAAAACATATTCTGCAATCAATAATGCTGACATATTTCCAGTATAGAAAATATATTCTCCAGTTTTGGAATCTTTAGCATAAATACCCAATCTATCTGAATCAGGATCTGTTGCTAAAATAATGTCTGCATCAACTTTTTTAGCAAGCTCTAATGCTAATTTGTATGCTTTTGGATCTTCTGGATTTGGATAATCTACTGTTGGAAAATATCCGTCTGGTAATTCTTGTTCTGGGACAACATAAACATGTTTAAAGCCAAGTGTATTTAGTATCGTTTGAACAGGAATATTTCCAGCTCCATGTAATGGTGTATATACAATTTTTATTTTATCACCCATTTCATGTGTTACATCTGGATTTAATGAAACTGAAAGTAATGCCTCCATATATCTTGCATCTATTGCTTTTCCTATTGTATGATATAGCTTTCTTTCTCCAGCCTCTTGTCTAGTAATTGATTTTACCATTGAATACTCTGTAACCTTATTAACTTCGTTTATAATTTCTTTATCCCTTGGAGCAACGATTTGTGCACCATCTTCCCAATATACTTTATAACCATTATATTGTGGTGGATTATGACTAGCCGTAATCATTATTCCTGCTGTAGCTCCCAATTCTCTAACAGCAAAAGACAATTCTGGAACTGGTCTTAAACTGTCAAATATATATGTCTTAATTCCATTTGCATTTAAGCAAAGTGCAGTATACTCGCTAAATTCTTTTGACATTCTTCTTGAGTCATATGAAATAACAACACCTTTTTTCTCTGTTCCTTGTTTTAAGATATAGTTAGCTAAACCTTGTGTTGCTTTTGTAACTGTATATTTATTCATTCTATTT
Source organism: uncultured Clostridium sp. (assembly GCA_947303785.1). Taxonomy (GTDB): domain Bacteria; phylum Bacillota; class Clostridia; order TANB77; family CAG-508; genus UMGS1994. The sequence goes on along the minus strand of CAMYZH010000026.1, from coordinate 12,499 downwards.
GTACCTGCACCAATAACACCTCTAAGTCCAGCTGTACCAAAATCTAGATTTTTGTAAAAACGATCCTTGATTTCTTCATCATTTCCCTTAATCCCTAGTAATTCCTGTTTAGTTTCAGCATCTATCTCCGGATCTTCACACCATTTTTCATACTGCGCCATATATTTCATCTTATTCCAGTAATCAGTATATAGCTTTCTAGCTGTCTCCGGACTGTCTGCACCCTCAGCATTTTTAATTGGAGCAAATTCTTCTTCTCTTTTTACTCTTAAAACTACAACATCATCTAGCATTTCATAAGAATCAAATATAAACAGCTCAAATTTAAATGCATTAGGCTCTTTAGGTTCAATAAGTTTTCCATTAGAATCAATATGCTTAGCCTTTTTAAATGCTGTATGGTAAGGCAACCTTAAATCACTAACTCTTTCAAGTCCATTAATGTTATATAAATGAAATATAGCATTTGCATCTCCATAAACTAAAGCTCCATATTTATCTCTCAAATTTGCCATTTCGTCGGAAATTTCTGTATATTCAATAACTCCAACTTTTTTATTTTTTCTACAAAATACTCCTACTTTTTCCTTTGGATCAGTCTTTTCAATTGTTTTTACTGCTCCTAAAACTTTATTTTCAATAGACATTCCTATTAAAAGTGGATCAACTAATTTTACTAATACATTATCTACACCACTTACAAAAATCCATTCAATCCCATTTTCTTTCATCTGTTTAATTATTTTTTCTTTTCCCATAGCTTTTAGTGTTCCACCATGACCATCAGCAGCTTTTTTTATCATTTTATTTTCATCAAGAAGAATTTTACCTTTTGTATCTATCATTGGTAATTCTCCTTGAATAAAGAATTTTATAGCTTCTTTTGGATAATTGAAATATTTGTGTTCTTTGAAGAAATCAACTGTTGCTTTATTATTTTCTCTACTTGTCATTATGTACCAAGGTATAACAACTCCATACTTTTCATTTGCCATTTTTAAAGTATCACACAATAACTCAAATAAAGACTTATGTGATGGAAGCCCCATATCAAATGTACCTTTTGGGCCACTATGTCCTAGTCTTGTTCCCTGTCCTCCGGCCATAGTAACTACTGCAAATTTATTTGATTTTATTGCTGCTATTCCTTTTTCTTCATATTCTTTACTTTCTGAAGCAGTTAATTTTGATTTATCAACATAATCAATTGGCTCAACTGAAATATCCTTAAGGTCTACCGGCTTCATAGCATTTTCATACAATTCATTCATAAGTTTAAAATCTGTTGACAATATTTGATTTATTAACTCTTCTTTTTGGGATTCATCAAGCTCATCATAAAATTTAAGCAAGTGTTCTTGTTTATATTCTTTAACAAGTTTTTTTGCCTTTTCTAGTTTTTCATTCATTTCTTTTTTATAGACTCCTTCCTTTATTACAAATATTACAAATCAAATCATTCATATCTTATACTATTGTGCCTGTTTAGTCAATATACCTTTTAACTTACTGCTCATTTTGAATATATCTGGAATATTTTTTATACCAGTCGTGTTTATAATAGCATCATGAGCTTCTAATATTATTCTCGAATTTTGTTCAAACTCTTCAAAATAAAAGCAATTAATTATTTTTATATTTTTATTATTAGCCAGTTTTTCATTAACCTTTTTTATATATTCATAACTTCCCTTAACTAAAACCGTTTTATTATTAATTTCCCCAAGTTGTTCTGTTGATAATAAGTTTTTATTCCAATTTATTTTTTTTATTCTATTCTTCTTTACTTTTCCTAAATTTACTTTTTTTATAAATGTCTGAATTTCATCTTCTAAAGAATCTTCTAGTACTGTAACTACTTTTCTACCTTTTTCTAGTTCACTTTCTATATATGGTATTATCATTACTATTAAGTGCATTTCATTTACATATAAGCTACAAAATTTTTGTATTTGGCTTTTTTCTACCATAATATCCCCTCCTAGATAACTTTTGGTAAATTTTACCATTTCATAATTGTTACAGTCAAGTTAAATCGTACTCTAATTTTCGACAAATCTCAACACTTTTAAGCATTTTTTATCACTTGTTACCCCCTTTTTCAAATTAATTTTATATTTTTGACTTTTACAAAATGTCTGTATATTTTTAGAAAAGCTGTCAACAATTTTATTGACAACATTTAAAAATCACATTTTATATTAGTTTTGTATTAAGGAGATTACAATGAAAAAGAAATCATTTATTTTTATCATATTTTTATTTGTTTTATACTTTATTTTTTATTCATTTTCATATACACAAGCTGTATCATCTAATTTAAAAAAAGAGATCTTTCGACTACATATAATAGCAAATAGTGATTCAGAGGAAGATCAAAAACTAAAATTACAAATCAGAGATGCTATGCTTGAATATTTGTCATCAATACACTTTAATAATAAAAACGAATTAATGACTTATCTTCAAGATAACAAAGATATAATATATGGAATTACAAAAAATGTCATAACAGAAAATGGTTTTGATTATGACTGTTCTATCGAAATTGGTTCATCATACTATCCACAAAAAAAATATAAAAATCTAATTTTACCTTCAGGAACTTATAATGGAATGAGAATAAAAATTGGATCTTCAAAAGGGCATAATTGGTGGTGTGTACTCTTTCCTCCTATGTGCTTAATTGATTCTGTCACATGCAAACTACCTTCAGAATCAGAAAGTATTCTTGAAAACTCACTAACACCAGAAGCATATAATATTATATCTTCTGACTCCCCTTGCTATAAATTTAAATTTAAAATAGTAGATTTGATTAATAATCTACATTGAACTTTAACATTTAGCTTTGCTCTACCTCTTGCCAATCACCTTGATTTGTGTTATAGTTATTTCGCAATATTTGAAAATATGACCTATTTACTTACAGGTTAATTATATATTATTGGGGGAATAAATTTGGAAAAATTAGTCATTACAGGTCCTACACCACTTCGTGGAGATGTTACTATTAGTGGAGCAAAAAATGCTGCAGTTGCAATAATTCCTGCAACAATTTTAATAAATGGTGTTTGTACTATAGAAAACTTGCCTAATATAAGTGATGTAAAAACATATTTTGAGATTTTAGAAACTCTTGGAATAAAAGTTACATGGATTAATCGACATACTGCTCAAGTAGACTCTAGAAATATAACTTCTTCATCAGCTTCAATTGAAATGACAAGAAAGTTCAGAGCATCATATTACTTAATTGGTGCTTTATTAGGGCGTTGTGGAAAGGCTAAAGTAGGATTACCTGGTGGATGTAATCTTGGTCCTAGACCAATAGATCAACATATAAAAGGATTTGAAGCTCTAGGTGCAAAAGTTGATACTTCAAATGGTACAATTACTGCTACTTGTGATAAATTAAAAGCTAATTCTATCTATATGGATATAGTATCTGTTGGAGCAACAATGAATGTAATACTAGCAAGCGTTCTAGCAGAAGGAACAACAACAATTGATAATGCTGCCAAAGAACCTCATATTGTTGATTTAGCTAACTTTTTAAATACAATGGGAGCAGATATCAGAGGTGCCGGTACTGATGTTATTAAAATAAATGGTGTTAAAGAACTAAAGGGTAATGCCACATATTCTATTGTTCCAGATCAAATAGAAGCTGGTACATTTATGCTTGCAGCTATTGCTTCAAAAGGTGATATAACCATTCACAATTGTATTACAAAACACTTAGAACCAGTTACTGCAAAAATAATCGAAATTGGCGGGAATGTTGATGCTAATGGCGATCATGTTAGAGTTTGGTGGTCAAAAAGAACCACTAAAGCTAATGTAAAAACCCTGCCATATCCTGGTTTTCCAACAGATCTTCAATCTCAAATGGGAGTATGTTTATCATTATCTTCTGGAACAAGTATTATAAATGAAAGTATTTGGGATTCAAGGTTTCAATACACACAAGAACTAAATAAAATGGGAGCAAAGATTACTACATCTGGCAAAACAGCAATTTTTGAGGGTGTTGAAAATCTTTATGGTGCACCTGTTACATCAACAGATTTAAGAGCCGGTGCTGCTCTTATCATTGCTGGAACAGCCGCACACGGTGTAACTGAGGTATTTAATTTACATCATATTGATAGAGGATATGAAAATATAGAACAAAAATTTAGAAACCTAGGTGCCAAAATAGAAAGAGTAAAATATACAGAAGAATAATGGAGAAAAAGATGTTTAATTTTTGTAGCTTATATAGTGGTAGTACAGGAAATTGTCTACTAATTCAAACAAGTGAAACTAATATTTTAATAGATGCAGGAGTAAGTCAAAAAAAGATTCAGAACGCTCTTGCTTCTTTTAGTCTATCGTTTGAAGATATTGATGCTATCGTTGTAACACATGAACATTCTGATCACATTCAGAGTGTCGGAAGTATTTCGAGAAAATATGGCATTCCTGTTTATTCAAATATAGAAACATTAAACGCAATGCCTTCTCAAAAAGAAAAAATTGCAGATGAGAATAAAAGAATTTTTACTCCAAATAAAAAGTTTAGAATTAATAATTTAGAATTAATTGGTTTTAATATTCCTCATGATGCTGCAAATCCATGTGGTTTTAACATATATCACGATGATAAAAAAATAAGTATTGCGACTGATATTGGTCACATGGATAATAGTTTATTATCTAATTTAGTAGATTCTTCTTTTATCCTACTAGAATCTAATTATGATCCAGACATATTAAAATATGGAAAATATCCTTTTAAACTAAAAGAACGAATATTAGGACCAAATGGACATTTATCCAATGACACTTCTGCAAAAACAATTACAGAACTTGCACAAAAACATTCTTTAAAACACGCTATGCTTGGTCATTTAAGTAAAGAAAACAACTTTCCAGAACTCGCTTTAAAAACAGTTACAAACGAACTTGAAAGTAAAAATATTACAAATAAAGATATACATATTGATGTTGCATCCAGAGATTATCCAAGTAAGTTAATCAAATTATAATAAAAATGCACCTTTAACCATTGTTTTTTATTAATTAATATGTTATATTAATTAAAGTAGGTAAGATAATAACTATGGATCATGATTGGGGGTGTAAGTATGAAACTAGCTTCTGGGATTGTAAGACGTATGGATGAGCTAGGCAGAATAGTTATTCCAAAAGAAATGAGAAAACAGTTGAATATCGAGGAAAAAGATCCAATAGAAATTTCAGTTGAGGGTGCTAGCATTGTTTTAACAAAATATGAGAACAGATGCGTATTTTGTGGAGCAGTAAAACCTGCCATAAGGTATAATGGCAAATTAATTTGTTCAAAATGTATAAAAGCTATCAATAAATCGGTCGAAGAGCAACAAAAATAATCGTTCTATTATAGAACGATTATTTTTTATTCTTTTTTATCGATAAATTCTTTATATATTTCATTTTTAGGAACACTTCTCTCTTGAGCAATTTTTTTTATTATTTCTTTTTTGTTATATCCCTTATTTTTATAAAAATTATAGTGTTCTTCCAAAGACATTTTATTTCTTTCCTCTATTTGGATTTCTTCCTCATTTTTTTTCGCCCCTTCTACAATTAATACATATTCTCCCCTTGCATCAAGATTTTCTAATACTTCTGATATTCTTCCTCTAATAAATTCTTCGTGAACCTTAGTTAACTCTCTTCCAATTGATATCTGCCTATCTCCTAAAATTTCAAGCATAATATGTAATGTATCTTCTATTTTATGAGGGGCTTCATAAAAAATCATTGTACAAGTTTCATTTTTTATTTCTTCCAATTTTCTTTTTTTATCACTTACTTTTGCTGGTAAAAAACCAATGAATAAAAATTTTGAAGTATCAAATCCTGAACAAATAAGTGCATTAATTGCTGCACACGCCCCAGGAATAGGAATAATTTCAATATTATCATTTATCGCTACCCTAATAACTTCCTCACCAGGATCAGATATCCCCGGTGTTCCGGCATCTGAAACTACAGCAATATTTTTTCCTTCATTCAACATTTCTAATAATATTTTAGATTTTACTTTTTCCGTTTCCTTATAGTAACTTATCATAGGTTTAGAAATATTATAGTGATTTAAAAGTTTTAGAGTGTGTCTTGTATCCTCAGCAGCAATAATATCAACTTCTGATAAAACTTTAATAGCCCTATATGTAATATCTTCTAAATTACCAATCGGTGTTGCAACAATATATAATTTTCCTTTCATATTAAAACGCCTCCAAACTAGTTTTATAAATATCTATATTTTTTTATCAATCAAATTTTCCATAAAAATCAATCAATTGAGTTGTATATTTGTCATTTTGATCGTATACAATTAATGGTTCTAAAACTTTTAAATAAGGCTTCCCCAATCTAACCGCTTTTATTAAAACCAAATTTGCTTCTTTTCGTTCTTTTGGAAAAACTAGCTGTATTTCCTTAGGCTCTACCTTGTTTTTTCTCATTAATTCAATAATATCTGCCAATCTATCTGGCCTATGAACCATATAAAATACCCCATAATCTTTAAGAATTTGTGAAGCTTCATAGATAACATCTTCTAATGTACATTTTATCTCATGCCTAGAAATTAGTTTTTTCTTACTATCGCTTTTTATTCCTGTATTTACTTTCTTATATGGCGGATTAGTAATTACAACATCAAACATTTTTTTATATTCTGTTCTTGAAATTCCTACTAAATCCATATTTTTTATTTCTACAACATCTGTCATTCCATTATACTCGACACTTCTTTGCGCCATTTCAGCCATTTCTTCTTGAATTTCAAATCCTATAACCTTTGAAACATTATTTTTTGCAGCTATTAAAATGCTAATTATTCCTGTACCTGCTCCAAGATCTGCAACTAATGCATTATCCTTTATTTTACTTGCAAAATTTGAAATTAATACACTATCCATGCCAAATTTAAAACCATCTTTTTTTTGAATAATCTTCAAATTATTAAACTGTAAATCGTCACACTGTTCATCATCAAAAATTTTTAAAATCATACACTCACCCTTATCCTTGTATTTCATATTATATAACAAAAAGCTTTATATTCCAATCAAATTGTCAACTTTTTAATAAATATTAAAGTGAAAGGATAAAACTAAAATGAATTATAATGAAAAAAAAGAGAACAAATTACTTTGCTCTCTACACGAAGTCGAATCTTTTTTATCGAACTGTACCAATATTTGTGATGCTATAAAAATATCTAAAATTATAAAAAAACACACTCCAAAACTTCAATAAATTACAACTCCATTAACACTTATTACAACTTTAGAAATTTCTTTTAGTTCCACAAAAGTTTTATCAATTGACTCAAATAATAATTCTTTATACTCATCCGGAATAGAAAGAATTTTTTCATCAAAATCAAGTATAATTGTTCCATCCTGAATATTTATGCTGTTTATTTTTGTTCCATCAGGTATAAGTTTTCTTATATTAGAATTATTTGACCCTTCAATTAAAAGATACATTATTTTTTCATATGGTGAATTCATTAATTCTTTAACATCAATGCTTCTTGCTTCAGGTATTATTTCTTTTTTCTCTAAATCTACAAAATACAATGTCAAAACCGTCATTCGATTTTGAACTTCACTTATTTCCTGCTGAGGAATATACTCATTCATTTTGATATCACCGATTTTGTTTTTTTTACTTTTAAAAATAAACAACAAACATAAAAATATACTGAAAAAAGCAATCACTAAAACTATAATCCTTTTCATATAAATATCCTTTCCATCAATCATTATTTGTAATATATTATTTTACATTTTATTAATAATATAGAAAAATATTCCTTTAATTCTGTATTTCCCTAATTTTTCCAGTCTTTTTAACATTGACAAATTTAATATTTCATTATAAGATAGACATGGATTTATACGAGAGGAGAATCAAGATGTCTAAAATATTACATGTAGGATTAGATGTAGGATCAACAACAGTAAAAATAATAGTAATGAATGATAAACAAGAAACAATATATACAAACTATACAAGACACTTTTCAGATACTAAAAATACTATCTGCAATGTGCTAGAAAAGCTTTCTGAAGACTACCCTGAAAATGATTTTACAATGGCTCTTACAGGTTCTGGAGCAATGTCAGCTGCAAAATTCTTAAAAATACCTTTTATTCAGGAAGTTATTTCTTGTAAAAGAGCGGTTGAAAAATATTTACCCGAAACTGATGTAGTTATAGAACTTGGTGGCGAAGATGCTAAAATTATTTACTTTGATAAGTTTATAGAACAAAGGATGAACGGAACTTGTGCAGGAGGAACGGGTGCATTTTTAGACCAAATGGCTTCACTTTTAAACACAGACACTGCTGGTCTAAATGAACTTGCCAAAGATTTTAAAGTAATCTATCCAATTGCTTCTAGATGTGGCGTTTTTGCCAAGACAGATATCCAACCTTTACTAAACGAAGGTTCTAGAAAAGAAGACATTGCTGCTTCAATATTTCAAGCTGTCGTTAATCAAACAATTAGTGGACTTGCTTGTGGAAGACCAATTAGAGGTAAAGTTGCATTCTTAGGTGGACCATTAAATTATTTACCCGAACTTCGCAAAAGATTTATTGAAACTTTAGCCTTAAAAGATGATGAAATTCTAATTCCAGATAATGCGCATTTACTAGTTGCTCAAGGAGCCGCCTTAGCCTCATTAAATTCAGATGTATTTACAAGCAAAGAATTAAAAGAAAAAATAGAAAACTTAAAAATTTCAAAGGATACAACAACAAAACCTTTACAACCTTTATTTGAAAATGAAACTGAATATAAAGAATTTAAAGCAAGACACGATAAAGATGCTGTTGAAACTAAGCCCCTAGAAAACTACAAAGGAGACTGTTTTATTGGAATTGACGCAGGTTCAACTACTACAAAACTAGTATTAATAGATTCTGATAAAAATTTACGATATTCAGATTATGGAAGTAATGAAGGAAATCCACTAAAAAGTGTCATCAAAATGTTGAAAAAATTATATGAAAAACTTCCTGAAAGTGCTACTATTAGATTTTCAGGAGTAACTGGATATGGAGAAAAATTAATTCAAACAGCACTAAATGTTGATTTAAATGAAATAGAAACCATCGCACACTATACTGCAGCAAAACAATTTATGCCACAAGTTACAAGTATTATTGATATTGGTGGTCAAGATATGAAATATATAAAAATGAAAGGTGATGCAATTGACAACATTATGTTAAATGAGGCATGTTCTTCAGGTTGCGGATCTTTCATAGAAACCTTTGCAAAAAGTTTAGGACTAACTATCCAAGAATTTGTCCAAGTTGCTCTTGATTCAAAATCACCTGTTGACCTGGGTTCTAGATGTACAGTTTTTATGAATTCTAAAATAAAACAAGCTCAAAAAGAAGGATATAGTGTAGGTGACATTTCTGCTGGGCTTTCATATTCTGTCATAAAAAATGCAATACAAAAAGTTATGAAAGTTCGTGACATGAGTACTTTGGGTGATTATATTGTTGTTCAAGGTGGAACATTTTATAATGATGCCATTTTAAGAAGTTTTGAAAAAATTGTTGGAAAAAATGTCATACGCCCAAATATAGCCGGTCTTATGGGGGCATATGGTGTAGCATTATTGTCTAAAGAGCAATATGAAGCAAACTTAGATATGGAATATCATTCTACATTATTAAAAACAGAAGAACTTGATAAGCTAGAAATAACAACTACACAAGTACGATGTGGAAGATGCGAAAACAACTGCCTTTTAACTATAAATAAATTCAGTAACGGAAAATCATTTATCTCTGGAAATCGTTGTGAAAAAGGAAGTGGTGGTGTTACTGAAAATAAAAACCTACCAAATATGTATAAATACAAATTTGAAAGATTATTTAATTATGAGCCACTTTCAGAAGAACAAGCCTTTCGAGGAACAATTGGTATTCCTAGAGTTTTAAATATGTATGAAGATTATCCATTCTGGTTCACTTTTTTAACGAATTTAGGATTTAGAGTTATCCTTTCCGAAAAAAGTACAAGAAAAACATACGAAAAAGGTATGGAATCAATGCCATCTGAATCAGTATGTTATCCGGCCAAATTATCTCATGGTCATATTATGAGTCTTATCGAGCAAGGAATAAAAACTATATTTTATCCTTGTATACCATATTCAAGAAAAGAATATAAAAAGGCGAATAACCACTACAATTGCCCAATAGTTATTTCTTATTCAGAAGTATTAAAAAATAATGTTGAAGAACTAAAATCAAAAAATATTAAATTCATTAACACATTTTTACCATTTGAAAAAAAGAACTTGGTAGAAGTAATATTAGAACGCGAAGAATTTAAGGAATATAATTTTACAAAAAAAGAATTATTTGAAGCAGCAACAAAAGCTGAAGCAGAATATCAAAAGTTTAAAGATGATGTTGATAAAAAAGGTACAGAAATATTAGAATACATGGAAAAAAATGATTTAAGAGGCATTGTGCTTGCTGGTAGGCCATACCATGTTGATCCAGAAGTAAATCATGGAATTGATACATTAATAACTAGTCTAGGACTTTGCGTTTTATCAGAAGATAGTATTTCTAAAAAAACTGAAGCAAAACGTCCTATTAGAGTAGTTGATCAATGGGTATACCATGCAAGGCTATATGCTGCAGCAGATTTCACAGGAAAACACGATAATTTAGAATTAATCCAATTGAATTCATTTGGCTGTGGTGTAGATGCTGTTACAACAGACCAAGTTGAAGAAATCTTAAAAAGCTATGATAACATGTATACACTAATAAAAATAGACGAAGTAAACAACCTAGGTGCTGTTAGAATACGTATTAGATCTCTATTAGCTAGTATGAACAAAAAAATCAAAGAAAAAAAAGAATCTCAAAAAGAAGAAAAAGCAACCGGCAATTATGAATTAAATAGAGTAATATTTACAAAAGATATGAAAAAAGATTATACTATTTTAATTCCTCAAATGGCTCCAATTCATTTTGAATTGATAGAAGAAGCTGTACGTGCATGCGGTTATAATGTTAAACTATTAAGAGAATGTACTCCTCAAACAGTAGAAACAGGTTTAAAATATGTAAATAATGATGCGTGTTATCCCTCTATTCTTACTACTGGTCAATTTATAGAAGCATTCGAAAGTGGGAAATATGATCCAAATAAAACAGCTATTATCATGTCACAAACTGGTGGTGGCTGTAGAGCAACAAATTATATAGGTTTTATTAGGAAAGCTCTTAAAGATGCTGGTTATCCTCAAGTACCTGTAATATCATTCAATGTTGTAGGTATGGAAAAAATGCCAGGATTTAAGATAACATTAGGTCTTGCAGAAAGATTGTTAAAATGCCTTATATATGGTGATTTGCTTCAAAAAGTCTTAATGAAAAATAGAGCATATGAAATTAATCCCGGTGAAACTCAAAAATTATATGAAAATTGGTTAGAAAAATGTAAGCAATTAATAAGAAAATCAACATATAAACAGTTTAAACAAAGTATATATGATATTGTAGAAGATTTTGAAAAAATAAAAATAAACACTACTATTGAAAAACCAAAAGTCGGTATTGTAGGTGAAGTTTTAATAAAATATCACCCATTTGGAAATAACTTTGTAGCCAATGTTCTTGAACAAGAAGGGGCTGAAGTCATATTACCTGATTTTATGGGATTTATAAAATTTATAGCCACACACAAAGTAACTTTTAACCAATTATTAAAAATTGACAAAGCAAAAGCAGCAATATTTAAAACAGCAATTAAATTAATTGAAATATTTGAAAAAGATTTAAAAATTGCATTAGCAAATTCTAAAAAGAACTATTTGCCCCCTTGTGATATTTGGCACTTAGAGGATAAAGTTAAAGATATCCTTTCTATTGGAAATCAAACTGGAGAAGGTTGGTTCTTAACCGCAGAAATGGTAGAATATATTGAACATGATATTCCAAATATTATATGTGTTCAACCTTTTGCCTGTCTTCCAAATCATATAGTAGGTAAAGGAGTAATCAAAACAATTAGGCAAACATATCCAAAAGCAAATATTACCCCTGTAGACTATGACCCAGGAGCCAGCGAATCTAATCAAACAAATAGAATTAAACTATTAATGACAGTAGCTAAAGATAATCTATCTATGAGCCAAAAAGAAAAAAATCAAAATCTTATAGAAAATAAAATTTCTGAAAATGTATAAAACTCCTTTACTGGAGTTTTATTTTTTTATCTTCGCCTGTAACAATAAAAGATATTTTATATTATTTCTAGATTTTAAAAATTATTTTTTTATAATTTATTTATTTTTATATTTATATTTTTTTATTTTATTATAATTGATTTTTATTATTTTATTTTGTTTTATTTTGTTATTATTTTTTAAGTTATATTTTTTTATCTTACTTTTGTTTTTTTATTA
>CAMYZH010000025.1 GCA_947303785.1 uncultured Clostridium sp. | reverse complement strand
GTTTCTCTTGAATTTTTTGTTGTAATAACATATATATGCTATTGATTATGTTGTTCAATAGATTTAACAAATAGCATCTTTTTTATAAAATCTGTTTTCAAAATTTTTAAGAACAGAAGATAAAGTGAATAAACAACTATTCCGGATAATACAATTATTGCTATCCATTTTAAGTGAAGAATTATAAATTTTGGTAAATTGTAATAATATATATTAATCCAATCCTTTGAATTCCACACTTTTCTAATAAAGTTATTATCATGAACTAAATAGATCATAAAAGTTGAAGAAGCAACATAATTAATAACCTTATTATTAGGAATCTTTATTCTTTTAAAAAGTTCAAATAAGCCAGTTGCAATTAATATACAGAAAATACTATATTCTCCTAGAGCATTAAGAGATTGATAAAACTCTATAGAATTATGTGCTTTAGCATTATTAATGTTATTAATAGTATTAATATAAAAACTAATCCAAATTGCAATAAAGGATAATATAATAATAGAAATAAAATGTATTGTTCTTATATTTTTAAATGGATTATATATTTTTATGAACCCACCAAATGAATAAATAAAAACTCCTGCAAATAGAGTTACTAAATTACTGCTTATACCAGCAATTGTATTTCTTAAATAATCAATGCTGATTATCGAAAACATAACAATGAGAAAAATACTATATTGCTTTTTATCTAATTTATGTAGAAAATTATTCAAAAACAGATGTGCAACAAGAATTATACCCATGTAGAATCCAATAAACCAATAATCAGAATTGAAAAGATAAAAGTTTATTAATCCAGTAAAAGATGGTGATTTAAATTTAAAATAAATATATGAGGCTATAACTAGGATTGGAACAATAAATAATAGTTGAGAAATGAGTTTTTTAAATTGTTTTAGAATATTAATTGGTCTATCTATTAAAAAATATCCAGTTATTAAAATAAAGATAATATTTCCAATTTTACCTATTGGCATGAATGTTTGAGATAGTAGTAATTTTTTGTAAAATGTAAAATTATTAAATAGCTCTCCAACTTTATGAAGACTTTTATCTCCAAGTTGAACATTTACACAGTGTATAGTAATATGATGAAGTATAATCATTATTATTGCTAATATTCTTAATAGTTCTATATTCGATTCACGTGATTTTTTTTCAATGATACTTTGTTTCATTTTTTACCTCCACGCAGATATCATACTATATTTATATAGAAATAACAATGATTTTTAGTATTTATAGAATTTCAGAGTACGAGAGTAATTTATTAACAATTTTGCTGGTAAAAAATATACACTGTTTTACATAAAATAGACATTCATACCTTAATTTGGTATAATTAAATATAGGGGGTGTTGAAAATGAGAAAATTTATTTCATTATTAATATTTTTTATAGTTGTATTTAATATAGTAGGTACTTCATTTGCTGTATCTGTTAAAGATAAAGATAAATATAAAGATAAAATATTTCTTCCATATCATGTGGGATATACTCTACTAAAAAGTGGAAGATTAAAGTCTTTTTCAGATAATAAACGTATTATTTCTGAAAAAATTTATATAGATAATAATGTTGTATATCATTTTAAAAATCTTTCTGCTAAATATGGAAATTGCCTTTATGTTGTATATGATTCAGAAAATAGAGTAATAAGTTATTTAAAAACTGATGAATCTTCAGAAGGAGAAATAATTGATGATATAGAAGTTATAATGCCTAAAAATGCTTCTTATTTTCGAGTTGCATGTGATTTAAAAGTAAATAATAAAATGTTTGAAGCAACTAAATCTGATATAAAATTAAACGAAAAAAAACATGAACCAGCAGTTATTAGTTTTATAGATGATGATTGTAGAAGCCAAGTTTACACTGAATTATATCCTTTGATAAAAAAACTTGATTTGCCATATACATTAGCATGTCCACCTAATAGTTTGAATGACGAAGCTGGTAGATATATGACAACAGAGCAAGTCAAAGAAGTTTATTCAAATGGAGTAAATATAGTTTCACATCATTTAAAAGAATATGCAATGACTGAATTTGATTCTATTGAAGATTATGAAAAAGATACAGAGATTTGTTTACAAAAGTTTAAAGAGATGGGAATTGAAGTAAATGGTGTAGCATATCCTAATGGTCTTATAAAAGATGAATATATGAATGTTGTTAAAGATCATTTTAAACTTGGCTTTACAACAGATAGAGGAATTAATACTCTTCCCTATGAATCATGTTATATTCATAGATGCGAAGTGTTTCCAAAAAGTGGAATATATAATATTGATGATGCCAAAGCTTTAGTTGATTCTGTTAGTGAAAATGGAGGCTGGTTGGTATTTATGACACATTGTTGGTTTGATACTTTTTCTGCAGAAGATCTTGAGGAATTGGTAAATTACATAAAAAGAAAAAACATTGAAATTGCTAATGTTTCAGATGTAATAGAAAATTATTCAAATCAGATTGATATAGGAATTGCAAAAAAACCATTTTCAGATATGGCAGATGATTTTTTTGTTATGGATTGTAATGGTAGAGCATATACAAATAAAATTGGGATAGATTATAATTGTATTAAAGATGTTGCATTAAATAGAATTACAATATTAGATAAAAGTTCAATAAAATGGAGAGAACTATCGGTTGACTATAATTATGGAACTACTCTTTTACCTAGCGGAAAAGAAAAGAATCATTTATCAGATATAAGAGATATTTCAAAGATAAATATTCTATCACAGAAAAAAAGAAATGTATCTCGTAAAATATATGTGGAACCAGGTTGCAAATATAAATTAACAAACTTATCTGCAAGATATGGTAATTGTTTATATGTAATATATAATTCAGATAATAAAGTTATACAATATTATGAATCTCCAAATTCTGATAAAGGAAAGATTATTGATGAGTTAATACTTACAATGCCAGCTGAGGCCTCATATTTTAAAGTTGCTTGTGACTTAAATATTTGTAATAAGATATTTAAAGTTTATAGTGAAGTCTAACAAGATTTCGACAATTATCAATAGTTGACATCTACTTTTTAAATTCATATAACTTGTTGAATAATAATTTGTTATTATTCAGATGATACCAAAATTGAATGAAAAATGTATAAAAAAATTCAAGAGAATGGATTTGTTTCTCTTGAATTTTTTTGTTGTAATAATTTACCAATTGAGAGTGTAAAACGAAAAATTTATTAACAATTTTTACCAATTTACAATTGACAGATATAAAAAGTGATTGTATAATATATATGAATTAGATAGTTTCCATACAAAAAATTATAATTAAAAGCTCGGGAGGTGCAACTCCCGAGCTTTTTCTTTAGTCCTTATGGTTGTTTGTTATCACTATGTATATTATCAGTAGGACTAACACATTTTCGATAGCTTCCATCATAATACCTCCTTTCTTTAAGATTTCCTTATAGAAAGGATTTTTTTATTATAATGCGGTAAAGTGCTGAAATCAACCCAAATCGTTCGCCAGAAAATGTCAAATTTCGACAATTATTAATAGTTGACATCTACTTTTTAAATTCATATAATAAGCCTATCAAGAAAATGAAAGGTAGAAAACAATGTCAAAATTAATTGTTGTTGATGGAAATAGTATTGTAAATAGAGCGTTTTATGGGATTATGGGAAGTAAAATGCTTCAAACTGCAGATGGAACATACACAAATGCAATTTATGGATTTTTAGCAATCTTATTTAAAGAACTTGAAGATATTAAACCTGATTATATGGCGATTGCATTTGACTTAAAGGCTCCAACTGCAAGACACAAAATGTATGAAGGATATAAAGCAAATCGTCATGGAATGCCTGACGAACTTGCACAGCAAATGCCAATTTTAAAAGATGTTTTAAGAGCAATGAATATAACGATTATTCAAAAAGAAGGATATGAAGCTGATGATATTTTAGGAACACTATCTAGAATGGCAGAAGCTAAAGGTGTTGATGTTGCGCTACTTACAGGAGATAGGGATTCTTTTCAACTTGCAACAGATCATACTCAAATTTATATTCCAAGAACAAAAGCTGGAAAAACCGAGACTGATATATTTGATAGAAGCAAAGTATTAGAAGTTTATGGGGTTGAGCCGGTTCAAATGATTGAAGTTAAAGGGTTGCAAGGAGATACTTCTGATAATATTCCGGGAGTACCTGGAATTGGTGAGAAAACAGCGCTTTCTTTAGTCAAAGAATATGGAACTATTGAAAATTTATATAATTCAATAGAAAATGGAACAGATAATTTAAAAGGAAAACAAAGAGAGAAAATTGCTGAAAACAAAGAATTAGCTGAGCTTTCAAGAACGCTTGGAACAATAAATTTGCAAACACCAGTTGATGTGGAAATTGAAGATTTAAAAATCAAAGAATGGGACAAGCCGGAGGTTTTGAAAATTTTTAGAGAACTTCGTTTTAATAGATATATTGAACGTTTTAATTTACAAGAAGAAGCTACAAGTAACGAGCCTAAAGAACCAAGTGTAAGTATAGATTTTGAAAAGGTTCAGATTGATAAAAAAGAATTTGATGAATTAAAAAAGAAAATTTTAGATGATAAGATTTTATATTTTTACATTGAGACAAATCCTTCAAAAGATTCAATTATAAAACAAAAGATTAAGTCAGTTAGTATTTATCGAGAATCTGAAAATAAGGTTTATAGCTACATTACATCTAATATAGAAGATTTAAAAGATTTGTTTGAAGATGAATCTATTTTGAAATGTAGTTATGATTTAAAAAATATTTTTATAATGTGTGAAGAAGCTGAAATTAAGCCAAAGAATTTTATGTTTGATATTAGAATTGCAGGATATCTATTGAATTCTACAACTAATCTTTATTCAATTCCTGATTTAATGAAACAGTATTTAGATTTAGAAATTGAACTTCAAAATACTAAACAAGAGCAAATGAATCTTTTTGATGCTGTGCAAGAAGAAAAGACTGATGATGCTTGTTTTATGTATGCTTATTCTATAGGAAAGTTACATAGTATTTTGGAATCAGAACTTAAAAAATCAGAGATGTTAGAGCTTTTTAATAATATTGAAATGCCAGTTTTAGAAGTTTTAGCTGATATGCAATTTAGGGGAATGTATGTTGATAAAGATGAGCTTATTGATTATGGTAAAGAATTAAAAAATAGAATTGAAGAACTTACTGATATTATTCATAAATTGGCCGGAACAGAGTTTAACATCAACTCACCAAAACAACTTGGAGAGGTTTTGTTTGAACAATTAAAATTACCTGTTATTAAAAAGACTAAAAGTGGCTATTCAACTGATGTTGATACTTTAGAAAAATTACAGGGTGAACATGAAATTATTGAAAATATTTTAGAATATAGACAACTTGCAAAGCTTAATTCTACTTATGTTGAAGGAATGATTCCTTTTATAAATCAAAATACTGGAAGAATTCATTCATATTTTCATCAAACTGTTACTGCAACTGGTAGAATTAGTAGTACAGAGCCTAACTTGCAAAATATTCCTACTAGAATTGAAATTGGAAAAAAATTAAGAAAAGTATTCAAACCAGCAAAAGGTAAAGTTTTCTTGGATGCTGATTATTCTCAAATAGAGCTTAGAGTTTTAGCTCATGTTTCTAAAGATGAGAGTATGATTGATAGTTTTAATCATGATGAAGATATTCATAAACAGGCAGCATCAAAGGTTTTTGGAGTTCCACTTGAGGAGGTTACTAAGGATTTAAGAAGTAAGGCTAAGGCTGTTAATTTTGGTATTGTTTATGGAATTAGCGATTTTGGCTTAGCAGGTCAGATTCATACTTCTAGAAAGCTTGCTAAACAGTATATTGAACAATATTTGGAGAAATATAGTGGAATTAAGAAATTTATGGATGAAGTGGTTGAAGAGGCTAAGGAAAAGGGCTATATTGAAACTATGTATAAGAGAAGAAGATATATTCCTGAACTTGCTTCGAAAAATTATATGGTTAGACAGTTTGGTAGTAGGGTCGCTATGAATACTCCTATTCAGGGAACTGCGGCTGATATTATGAAAATAGCTATGATTAATGTTTATAGGGCTTTGGCTGAAATGGGCCTTAAGTCTAAGATTGTTCTTCAGGTTCATGATGAGCTTTTGATTGAAACTTTGGAAGAGGAGAAGGAGCTTGTAAAAGAAATATTGATTTCTAATATGGAAAATGCTGCTAAGTTATTGGTTCCTCTTAAGGTTGAGGTTGAAGAGGGAAATAATTGGTATGAGGCAAAATAATAAGCTTGAAAAGTAGCAACTTCTATTGCAAAAAATATTGCATATGATAAAATTAATATAAATTTTAAATAGGAAGGAAACAAAAGATGGAAGAAAAGAAAGTAAAAAAGATAAGTTTAACAACAATTGTTTTAATATTTGCTTTAATAGTAATTGTTTTTATGGGGCTATTAATATATAGAATTGGAAATGAGAAAAATTCTGAAGAAGAAAAGGTTAAAAAATTAGAAGCACAAGTAAATAATTTAGCTGATGAAAAATTAAGTAGAAGTAATAGTAAATCAGAAAACGAGATTGAAGATTCTGAAGAAGAGGTTGAGGAATCTTCTTCAGCAACTAAAGATGGTGGAACTTTTAAAACAAATTATTCATCTTCAACAGAGTCAAAAAATGAAAGTGAAAATGTTCCATTTAAATATGGAACATTTAAGTCTGGCGATGTAGTAATTGCCTTTGGAAATATTTTAAATTATCAATTATTTTTAGATGGCTTTTTTATAAATGGAAAGTATGAGGTAAGTGGTAATAAAGTATTATGCAAGATAGATACTTACTCATATTATTCTTCAGAAGGAATAAATTTCAATGCGGTTCCTAAGGATGAAGATTGGACTTTTAATTTTGACATAAAAGGTGAAAATTCTTTAAAAGTTAGTGATATACAATTACCAGATAGTGAAAAAGAAATTATTATTGGTATATATAATTTAATGGATAATAAAGAGTTTTCAAGAGCTAAAGATTCTGATTATACAATATCAGGTGTATATTACCCAAAATATGCACAAGGTGATGAACCTTGTTATGTATTTTCATCTGGTAATAAAGTATCTTATAGTACATTGTGGGAATGTACAGGAACATATACTATAAAAGATTCTAAAATAACAATTACTTTTACGGATGCAGTAGATGCAGATGGAAAAAAAGCGGAGCCTAAAGATTTTAATGTGCCAGATTTGGAAACATTTACAATAATTGACAATAATACTATAATGAGCAATACTAATGGAGTTATTTATGTAAAATAAAATCAAGTTAAGTTTAAAATCGAGATGCCAAAAGAAATACTTTTAAAAGTATTTCTTTTTTTATTATCATATGATAAAATATGACAAAATAGAACACAAGGTTTTATTATACTAGGTGTGAAAGGATTGATGAAAATGGATTTTAAAAAATGCCCAAGATGTGGAAGTTTTTATACTTCAGTATTAGCTGTATGTCAAAAGTGTCAAATTAATGAGAATATGGATATTCAAAAATTAAAGGATTATTTTGATGAAAATGATGGTTATGAGGAAATGGATGTGCAAGAGATTTCATACCATACTGGAATTACGCCAGGTAATGTAAGTAGATTTATGATAAGTGAGGATTTTTCTGAATATTTAACTCCAGAAGAGCCTAAAAATACAAATATACAATAAGGAGTGAAAAATAAATGACAAATGTTTTTGATACATTAGAAAGAAGAGGATATGTTGAGCAATTGACACATCCTGAAGAAATTAAAGAATTATTTGCAAAGGAGAGTGTGCCTTTTTATATTGGAATTGATCCAACTGCTGATAGCCTTCATGTTGGACATTTTATTTCATTAATGGTTGCAGCACATATGCAAAAAGCAGGCCATAAGCCAATTATTTTAATGGGCGGCGGAACCGCTGCAATTGGCGATCCTTCAGGTAAAACAGATATGAGAAATATGCTTACTATCGAACAATTAGATAGTAATGTTGAAAAAATCAAGTCACAAGTTGAAAAGTTTTTAAGTTTTGAAGGTGATAATGCTGCTAAAATAGTTAACAATGCTGATTGGCTTAGAAACTTAAATTATATAGATTTTATGAGAGAGATTGGTGTTCATTTTTCAGTAAATAGAATGCTTGCAGCTGATTGCTATAAAAATAGATTAGAAACTGGACTTACATTTTTTGAGATGGGCTATATGTTAATGCAATCATATGATTTTCTATATTTACATGATCATTATGGTTGTAAGTTAGAAATGGGTGGCAATGATCAATGGTCTAATATCATTGGTGGAGTTGAGCTTATTAGAAAAATTGGAGCAGAAGATTCTTATGGATTTACATTTAAACTATTAACAACAAGTGATGGAGTAAAAATGGGAAAAACAGTTAAAGGAGCTTTATGGTTAGACCCTGAAAAAACTTCTCCATATGAATTTTACCAATATTGGAGAAATATTGGTGATGCTGATGTTGAAAATGTTATGAAACTTTTAACATTTATCGATGTTGATGAGATTGAAGAAATGACAAAATATAAAGATGAAAGAATGAATGAAGCTAAGCGTAGAGCTGCATTTGAAATTACTAAATTAGTTCATGGCGAGGAAGCTGCTAAAAAAGCTGAAGAAGCTACTAAAGCTATGTTTGAAGGAAATGGCAATGTTGATGCTATGGAGTCAACTACAATTGCAGATGGAGCAAGCTTAGTTGATGCTATTATTGCTACAGGAATTGCTCCTTCAAAAGGACAAGCAAAAACATTAATTACTCAAGGTGCTATTACTTTAAATGATGAGAAAATTGATGATATAAGCTATGTTTTAACAGATAATGATTTTAAAGATGGATATGCAATTTTGAAAAAGGGAAAGAAAGTATTTCATAAATTAGTTAAATAATGTCAAATGGGACGCCCTTTTTTGACACACTTTAATTAAAAGCTGGACAGCGCAAAGCAAAGCAGTTTTTTAGAGTAAATTTTAATTTTATTTACATCCAACACATTTTCAACTAAGTTGTGTCAAAAAAGACCGTCCCATTTGACAGAAAAGGATTATAAATGAAAAAGTTTTTATCTACGATGTTACCTGTTTTTATTATGGTAGCAATTGCTGGAATTTGTATAGGAATTTATATGATTTTTACTAATAAGTTGCCAAAGTTTGGAAACAATATTCAGAATGCTAATTCAAATGTAACTAACCAAGTGTCAAATCTTTCTGATGTTGTTTTATCATTTGATGAGTTACCTAGAATTGATGCTTCTGGGCTGACTCAACCTTTAACATTGGAACTTGTTAGAAATTTTACTCAGGATGATGATATTTCTGTAAATGATTTTAATTTTTCTACTACTGAACAAGGTTTTAATAAATTACTTAATGATGAGGTTGATGTTTTAATTACTACTTATCCTAGTGATGATATTATTACATTAGCTACTTCAAAGGGAATGGATTTAGAGATTACTCCGATTGCGAAAGATGGATTTGTATTTTTTGTAAATAGTAATAATCCTATTGATTCTATAAAAGTTTCAGATATTCAAAAAATTTATAATGGTCAAGTAAAGAATTGGTCTCAAATTGGAGGAGCGAGTAATCCTATTCGTGCGTTTCAAAGGCCTGAAAATTCACCATCTCAAAATGAGATGCAACTTAGTGTTATGAAAAATCTAACTATGGTTGATCCTCCAAAAGATATTTTTGAATCAAAAAGATATGGAGAAATTGGTGATTTAGTTGCTCTTTATGATAACTCAGAAAATGCAATTGGTTATTCATATTATTATGAAACTAAGATTCTTTATGATACAGATGCAAAGATTAGTGATACTATAAAATTATTGAAAATAAATGATATTTACCCTTCTTATGAAACTATCAAAAATGGAACATATCCTATTCAAACGAATTACTACATGATTAAAAATAAAAATAATACTTCTGAAAGCTTAGAATTATTTGCAAATGCTGTACTTTCTGAGAGAGGAAAAATTGTTATAAAGGAGGCTGGATATATTGATAATTAGCAAAAACACAAAAATCTTTTTAACAATTTTTACACTAATTTTACTTTGTATTACGGTGGGTGCTATTTTTTATAAAAATAGTCAAAAAGAAAAAGAAAACGGGTCTCATGTTATTATAGAAAGTGCTGATAAGGTTCCAGCAATTTCAGATGATGATATTTATGAACAAAATACTTCAGAGTCATCGCCACTTTCTTTAAGTGATACATATTCTAACAATAATCTAGAATATGAGATTATTGAAGATAATTCTAAAGGTATTAATATTTCATATATTCAAATTTCAGGTCTGCAAGATGATTCTGTTCAAGATTCTATTAATGAACAAATAAAAGAAAGAATTAATAAAATTGTTGATAGTAATAATTTTAGGAAAAACTCAGATGAAACAGCATATATTAAAACAACAATTGAAGCAAATTTTTCTGATGTATTATCAATAAAAATATTTGCTAGATTCAAAGAAGATTATAATAAATGTTATGGCTTAAATTTTAGATTAGATAATGGAGAAAGAATTAAGTTTAATGATTTATTTACATATAGTGCGCCAAAGAAAAACATAATAACAAGTTCTGCATATAGAACTTTTGCATTAGATTATTATACAGATGAAGGAATTTCTAATGAGTTTTATACCAATATTGAAGATGATTTAGTTAATTTTTTAGATGATTATAATAATGGAAAAGTTACTGAATTTTCTTTTACGCCACTTACTATAGATTTATATAAAAATGGAAAAACTGTAACTATAGATATGACAAAATATTATAAATATATAGCTATATATGATAAATTTGTTTCTAAAACAAATCTATATAATAATGCAACTTCACAGGTCGCTACCAATATACCAGTATTTGTAAAAAGACCAAAATGTATATATGATTTATATGAAAAGATTAATGATACCTGCTATTTAGATGTTATAATATATAGTGATGAAGAACTTTCAACTAGAGAATTAAAAGTTGTAAGTAATTATGAAAAGAATTTAGAAGATAGACTTAAAGATCTTAGAAATGAAAGAGGCTTATATTATTCTAATTATGTTAAAGTTAGAAAAGATAAATTAGATGGAGAAAACATTTTAGTATTTGAAGAAAATGAATGTTATGCATTGGTTAGAGAAAATAATTTTAATGATCAAGTGTATAATAAAATAATTACGGCACAGAGAGATATTAATAATTTAGATTCAGATGAATGTAAGATTTATGTTTTAGAAAAAGGAATGTTACAGGCGAGTAAGTGGGAATTAAAATATAATACTAAAACTGGATTGGAAATTAATGATGAGGAAGATGACGAAGAAACTGGAAATGGCTCAGAAAGTGGAGAAAACAATCATCAAGAAGGAAGCAACCATCAAAATCAAAATGATTCAAATAATGGAAATGAGGATAATAATCAAAATAATAATGTAAGTAGTCAAGAGGGGAACAATCAAAATCAGGAAATTGCTACATCGCCTTCAAATCAAGTACCAACGCCGTCACCATCTTCAAGTGTTTCGCCAAGGCAACCATCAGAAGAGTCTCAGACACCTACACCTTCGAGTAGACCAAGTTCACAAACTGCGCCAACTCCAGGAAACATAACAACACAAGTAATTTTCTAAAAAAGGAGATTATAATGTTTTTATTTAAAATTAAAACTTATGCATTTATTGGACCTTCTGGAACTGGAAAGAGTTACAGAGCTCAATATGTAGCAAGTCAAAGAAATATTAAATATATAATTGATGATGGACTTTTGATTAAAGAAAGTCAAGTTATTGCAGGAATATCAGCCAAGAAAGCTCCAACAAAAATTGAAACTGTCAAAAATGCATTATTTTTGGATAATGAAAAAAAAGAAGATATACAAAAAGCAATAAAAAAATATAAGCCAGAATCAATTTTAATTTTAGGTACATCTGATGGTATGGTTGATAAAATTGCTGAAAACTTAGGGTTACCACCGATTGCCGAAAGAATTTATATTAATGAAGTTGCAACACAAGATGAGATGGATACAGCTAGACGCATTCGTGTTACTCAGGGAAAACATGTTATTCCTGTACCAACTTTTGAAATAAAAAAAGATTTTTCTGGATATTTACTAGATCCACTTCAAATATTTAAGTCAAAAGGTAAAAATGAGGAACCATATATTGCTGAAAAATCAATTATTAGGCCGACTTTTAGCTATTTAGGTAATTTTACTATTTCTGATAGTGTTTTTAAAGATATTATTGTTACAGTTGCAAAAAAAGTTGAAGGTGTTTATAGAGTTTTAAAGATTAGAGTTGATAAGACGCAAAATGATACTGCAGGAGTCAGGCTATATATAGAGGTTTCAATTGAATATGGTTCAAATATGATAGATACATTAAGAATATTAAAAAAAGAAACTAGAAGAGAAATTGAAAATCTTACAGCTATGTATATTTCAGATGTTGAAATTGTTGCAAAACAATTACATTTTCCAGAAGAAGAAAATAATTAGATATAATTTGGAGGTTAGAAATGATAGTTGCAATAGACGGACCAGCTGGTAGTGGAAAAGGAACTCTTACTAGAGAAATTTCAAAAAGGATGGGACTTATTAATTTTGATACAGGTGCAACTTATAGATGTGTTGCACTTGCAAGTTTAAGAAATAATTTAAGGCTTGATCAAGAAGATGAAATTGTAAATTTGATTGATGATTTGAAAATAGAATTTAAATATGAAGGTGAATCAATTAAAGTTTTCTTAAATGGAGAAGATGTTACTTCTGAAATTCGAGCAATGGAAGTATCAAAAATTGTATCTCTAATTTCATCTATTGTTCCTGTTAGATTAAAGTTAGTTGAATTGCAAAGAAAGATGGCTGAAGGAAAAAATGTTATTATGGAAGGAAGGGACATTGGAACTTATGTGTTCCCAAATGCCGAAGTTAAAATATATTTAGATGCTGATATTGAAGAAAGAGCCAAAAGAAGATTTAAAGAAAACCAAGAAAAAGGAATTGAATCTTCTTTTGAAGAAATAGTTGAAAATATCAGGCATCGCGATGAAAATGACAAAAATAAAGAAATTGGAGCCTTGAAAGTTGCAGATGATGCAATTATAGTTGATACTACAAATTTGACTATAGAAGAAATGACAGATAAAGTAGAAAAAATAATAATTGAAAAAACAAAAGGGGCATCTGTAAAATGAAAGTTTTAAGAATATTATGTAGTATTATAATTAAGCCAATCTGTTTTATATTAGATATGATTTTGTATAGGGTAGAAATAGAAGGCATTGAGAATATTCCTAAAAATAAGGCTTGTATTGTTTGTGGAAATCATGTACATGCACTAGATGCTCCAGTTTTACTTGCTAGAACAAATAAAAAGATTAGATTTATGGCAAAACAGGAATTATGGAAAAGCCCTGCTTTTAGGTTTATGGCTTTTATTTATCAAGTTTTTCCTGTAAAAAGAGATAGAAAAGATACTGATGCAGTAAAAACTTCACTTAAAATTTTGAAAAATAATGAAGTTTTAGGAATATATCCTGAAGGAACTAGAAATGGCTTGGCAAGAGGGATAAAACCAAAAAAAGGAGCTGTAAATCTTGCAATTAGAGCAGATGTTCCTATTGTTCCATTTGGCGTTAAAGGCGATTTTAGACCTTTTAGAAAAGTTAGATATTGTTTTGGAAAGCCAATTTATTATTCAGAATATAAGGATAGGGCTAAAGATAAAGATTTTGTAGAAGAATTAACAAATAAGCTTATGGATAGAATTGTGGAATTAAGAGATAAAGAATGAAATTAGATTTGTATTTGAACGAGGGGAAAATGGATAATAGTCAAAATGGCGGTGAAGCCATAGATACAGATGGGCAAATGTATAGAACTGTAGAAAACCTTTTTACAGTTGCAGTATTGAATAATTATAAAGCAATAGCACATTGGGTAAATTCATTATATGGTGGAGGCAAAAATTTGCCCAAAAATGAAAAAAATAATTTAATAAATAGATTTGATTATGTATATGATTTATATGGCAAAATTTCAGATTCTAAACCATTTAAAACTCAAATTGTATCTCCCAAAAATATATTTGGACTTGGAGCAGTTCTTAATCCTGACAAATTAGGAAAAGACGTTGGATTGAAATTAAAATTGAATGCTGGAAGATTTAGTAAGGCTGGATTGTTATCTTTCTGTTTTCAAAGTTTGATAAATGTAGGCGATTTGAGCGATGAAGAAATATATGATGAACTTAAAAAATTTTATACTATGAATAATAGAGAAGCCTTAAAATGTTTTGGTGTAAGAATACCAACTTATACAGATAGATATGTTAATTTAGATTTTGAAAAATATGCACAATTATTTGCTAGTTCTTTAGTATTAGATTCTTTACTTAAAGACAAGTATTCACAAATCACAAGTATCAATTGTATTGGTGATGGTAATGAGTTTTGTATAAAGCTTTCTGATGGAACAGAAATTGAAGCTGTTACTCGCGATAGCGATTATAGTGAAAAGATATTGAGATTAAAAAAAGGAGAGAAATTTGCATCTGTTAGATTTGATCCATTAACAATACGTGATGAAAGTAATTATTTTTCAGAGGATGGGGCCACTCTGTATTTACCAGATATTGATGCTTTAGATGTTGAAAATGTTTATTATTCAGGTGATTTAGAATTAATTGCACAGCTACAGCAAGCAATGCAAGAACAGTTTGAATCTCAAAGAGAAAATGGTTTGGCTGAAAATAGTCAAGTATTATCTATTGCTATGAAGTCTGGGAGAGCAGGGCTATTAGGTAATGCAAGTAAAAAATTACAAATAGAGTTACAAAGATTTAATAAAAAAGGTATAATTGATAAAGAAAATTTAGAGTAGTAAAAAATTTAAAAAAATATTGATAAACAGAACGGTATTTGATATTATTAATATAAATTAGAAATGATGGGAGAAGAAATATGGATGAAATTTCGGGAATGGGATCATTTGAGGTGGCTAAACGAAGATTTAAAGAAGGTGTTATAACTAATTATAGAGAAAGACAGCAAGAAATTAAAGATAAAGATGGAATTAATAGTCAAACTTTTTACGATGTATTTGAGAAATTTAATAAAACTTTTAGAAGTAGCGTAAATGATAATGATTCTCTTTATATTGAAGATGGAATAGTTGGTGGGAAAAATTTTTTTGGTTTAAAAGCAAGTTATAATCCAAGTGAAAAAGTACAATCTGATACTTTAGAACTATCACTTGATTCAGGAAGATTTTTAGACAAAGAATTAGAAAAATTTTTTGATTCTAGTGTAAATGTTGGCGATTTGTCTGATACAGAACTGGAGGAATTTTTGGAGACATTCTATAATATGAATAATGGAGAAGCTTTGAATAAATTTGGAATTACTCTACCAGTTCAGACAAATGGAGAGTTTTCTGGAGATTATGAAAAATATGCATATTTATTTGAAAGCTGTTTAATTATAGATTCTTTATTGAAGGACAAGTATTCTCTATTTAATAGAGTTCACTATATGGACATTGATGAGCAAAGTGGAGATATAATGATAAACTTCCTTTCAGACGGAACTATTATTTCGGTTAGAACATCTGAAAGACCAATTAAAAATAATGATATGGATGTGCCTGAATTTTTAAATAGAGAAATAGCAATTGAAAAAGATGGAAAAAAGGCAACGGTTCAATTTACACCAGTTTCAAATCCAGAAAAGGGTGAATCACCTTTTTACATTGGAGAATTTGGTACTCAAAGAGAAGAAGAAATTGCATTAGATAGAGGAGAATTAGAAGCATATCTTCGAGAAAATCCAGGAGCATCTGAAAATATGATTCATCAGCTTGTATACGGGACTGATAGTTTAGATGTTAAAGATGTCAAGTATTTTGGAGATTCAGAATTAATTACAGAGCTACAGCAAGCAATGGAAGAACAATTTGAATCGCAGAGAGAAAACAGCAGAGAAAAAGAAAATACAGAGAAGCCAGGATATCAAAAGATTATTGATTTTATGAAAGAAAATGGAATACCTGATGGCGAGTTATTTAAGGCAGTAGTTTCCAAATTTGGTAGATCTGGACTTCTAGAAAAAACTACTCAAGTTGTGATAGAAGATTTACGAAAAATTGAAGCAAGACAAGGAGAAAATAATCAATCACTATTAGAAGATTTGCCTGACGATGTAATATATTAATAAAGAAAGGAATATGTAAAAATGCAAAAGACAAGTTCATATTCAAAAGCTTATGTTGAAATATTAGAAATAATAAATACCATGGGAGAAGAATTCAAAAATAAAGTACCTACTAAATTATTAAATCTTTTTGAAGAGAAAAAAGACCCAAATTATATATTTGATTTAAGTAAAGTTCAAAATACTGATAAGCAAGTATTTATGGATGAAACTATAGGGCTACTTTCATTACTTGAATTAAAATATTGGGCCAATGATGAAGAAAAAGAAATGTTAACTAAAGCATTAAAAGAAAATGAAATAAAATATCAAAAAGAATTAAGAGAAAAATACAATCCAGATGATATATTTAAAAATGATAAACCACAAAAAGCAGATACCAAAATAGAAGATATCAAACAAGAAAAAGAAAACGCCCAAATTATAGAACACAAAGAAACAATATTTACGAAAATAAAAAATTGGTTCAAGAGCGTTTTTAGCAAATAAAAGAGTAAAATAAACAAAATATCTTGACAGAACCGTGAAGCTGAGGTATAATCTTTCATGTAACTTTGAGAAAGAAAAAATAACATTTCATATAAAACAAAAAAGAGCGAGGAGGGAATACAGATGGCACAACCAAAAAGAAGATGGTCTAAAGCTAGAACAGGTCTAAAAAGATCTACATGGAAATTAGAAGAAAAGAACTTATCTACATGTCCACATTGTCATCAACCAGTTTTACCACATAGAGTTTGTTCAAACTGCGGATATTACAATGGAAAAGAAGTAGTTAAAGTTGATCAAGATAATAATTAAAAAAAGGCACATTGAAAAATGTGTTTTTTTTATGCCCAAAAGTTGAATTTTGAAGATATTTGTTATAAAATGATTGTACTTGAAAAGGAGAATTAAAATGTCAAAACCAGTAGTTGCTATTGTAGGGCGACCAAATGTTGGAAAATCAACATTTTTTAATTATATAGTAGGACAGAGAATATCAATTGTTGAAGATACACCTGGAGTTACTCGTGATAGAGTTTATTCAGAATCAAACTGGAGAGGGAGAGATTTCACAGTCATAGACACAGCAGGAATAGAAGAATTAACCAATGACACAATAGAAAATCAAATGAGAGAACAAGTCAATATTGCAATATCTGTTGCTGATGTTATAGTATTTTTAACAGATATTAGGCAAGGAGTTACAGCTGCTGATAAAGAGATTGCAATGCTTTTAAAAAAATCAAATAAACCAGTTATATTAGTGTGCAACAAAGCTGATAATTATGGAGAAGATCCACTAGAAATATATGAATTTTATAATTTAGGGCTTGGAACCCCTCTTGCACTTTCTGCTGCAAATGCCAAAGGTGTTGGAGATGTATTAGATGCAATATATGAAAAATTTCCAGAAAGCCAAGAAAAAGAAAATGATGATGTTGTAATAAAAGTTGCAATTATTGGAAAGCCTAATACAGGAAAATCTTCTTTAGTAAACAAAATCTTAGGTGAAAATAGAGTTATTGTAAGCGATGTAGCTGGAACTACTAGAGACGCAATAGATTCTGAATATGAAAATGAATTTGGAAAATATGTTTTTATAGATACTGCAGGAATTAGAAGAAGAAGCAAAGTTAAAGAAAATATTGAAAAATATAGTATTATGAGGTCAAATCTGGCTATTGAAAGAGCTGATGTTTGTATTATGATGATAGATGCAACAGAAGGTGTTAGTGAGCAAGATTCAAAAATTATAGGAGAAGCTCATGATAGTGGTAAAGGTTTAATTATAGCTGTTAATAAGTGGGATGAAGTTGAAAAAGATAATAATACTACAGAAAAATTTAAAAAAGAGATATATAATGAATTTCCATTTGCTACATATGCACCAATTGTTTTCATTTCAGCCAAAACAGGGCAAAGAGTAAATAAACTTTTTGAAATGATTAACAATGTTGCAGAGCAAAATGCATTTAGAGTTTCAACTGCAATGTTAAATAAAGTTATAAATGAAGCGATTGCTGTTGTACAACCACCAAGTGATAAAGGAAAAAGACTTAAAATTTTTTATGGAACACAAGCTTCAACTAAACCACCAACATTTGTTATTTTTGTAAATAAAAAAGAATTATTTCATTTTTCATATGAAAGATATTTAGTAAATTGTATTAGAAATAATTTTGGACTTGAAGGCACTTCAGTTAGAATAATAGTTAGGGAAAAATCTGAACAATATGATGAATAAAATTTTAAAAAAGTTTGGGAGGAATCTATATGGCTGCTTACATATTAGTTGCTTTAATTTCATATCTTATAGGAAGTATTAGTTTTTCTGTAATTTTCACTAAAAAAATTGCTGGATTTGATGTTAGAGAAAAAGGAAGTAAAAACGCTGGAAGTACTAATGTATTGCGAACGGCAGGAAAAGGAGTTGCAGCTTTAACCCTAGTATGTGATATTTTGAAAGGTGTTGTTGCTGTTCTAATAGCTAAAGGAATAGGAGAACTTGACAATATTGAACATATAGAATACTTGATTCAGGTAGCTGCAATTGCAGTTGTTATTGGACATACTTTTCCAGTATTTTTTAAGTTCAAAGGAGGAAAAGGTGTTGCCACAAGCCTTGGAATTATTTTACTTATTAATTGGCAAATTGGGCTTATTTGCCTAGTATTTGGAGTTTTACTAATTGTTTTAAGTAGAATGGTTTCTTTAGGTTCTGTGTCTGCAGCTATTTTATTACCTGTTCTAACTTTATTTATTACTGACAATTATGTTTTAGCAGAAGGAGATTATAGAATATGGGGAATCCTTTTAGGTATATTTGTATGTTGGAATCATAGAACTAATATTAAAAGATTACTTAAAGGTGAAGAAAATAAATTATGGTAAATATGGCAATATTTTGTTGCTATTAAAGAAAGGAAAAAATTATGAGAAAAGTTGCAATTATTGGAAGTGGAAGCTGGGGATCGGCTTTAGGTATTTATTTAGCAAGTTTAGGAAACAAAGTTAATATTTGGTCTTTTGCAGAAGATGAAAGAGATCTTATTAATAATGAAAGAAAATGTAAATTTTTACCTAAGGCTACTATTCCAGAAGGTGTATATTGTTCAAATGATATGGAAGAAGTATTAGATGGTACAGAAATTATTTTACATGTTACTCCTTCAAAATTTACAAGAAATATTGTTAAACAATATAAACCTTTTATAAAAAATCAACCAGTAATTATTTGTTCAAAAGGATTTGAAGCAAGCTCCCTTAAAACTTTAGATGATGTAGTTAAAGAAGAGTTACCAAATAATAAAGTTGGAGTTTTATCAGGCCCAAGTCATGCAGAAGAAGTTTCACTATATGTTCCTACAGCATTAGTTGTTGGCGCCGAAGATGACGATTTAGCTAGTATGGTAGTTGATTTATTTAAGAGTCCAACAATGAGAATGTATACATCTAAGGACGTTAAAGGTGTAGAACTTGGAGGAGCTTTAAAAAATATAATTGCATTTTGCGCTGGAGTTACTGCAGGTTTAGAACTTGGAGATAACACTTTTGCTGCATTATTAACTAGAGGATTGGTTGAAATTTCCAGATTAGGTGTTGCATTAGGAGGAAATAAAGAAACATTTTATGGATTAACAGGACTTGGTGATTTGATTGTTACTTGTAATAGTTTACATAGTAGAAATAGAAAAGCTGGAATGTTAATTGGTCAAGGAAAGAGTATAGAGGAAACTAGAAAAGAAGTTGGTATGACAATTGAAAGTATTGATAATATTGAGGTTGCTTATCAATTAGCTAAAATACATAATATAGAAGTTCCAATTATTAATGCTGTTTATGATGTACTATTTAATGGACTAGACCCAAGAAAAGCATTAACAATGCTTATGACTAGAGAATTGAAAGAAGAATAAATATTTATAGGAGGTTTTTAAAATGGGTTTTTTTGATGATTTAACAAGTAGTTTTCAAGAGAGTGTAAACAAAACACAAAAGGAGTCTAAATACAAGAAAACAATTTCTGATAATAAGAAAAAAATAGAGGAAACATATTATGAGATAGGAAAAATGGTCTATCAAAAAAAGAATATGGATGAAGAACTTATAAGTTATATCAATATAAAAGTTGAAGATATTGATAGAATGTTAAAGGAAAATACAGAATTAAATAAAGAAATTTTAATTTTAAATAATAAGAAAATATGTCCAAATTGTGGTAAAGAAGTTGAATTAAATACTACATTTTGCCCAAACTGTGGTGCTGAACAAGAAAAAATTTCTGTTGAATTATTTGTTCCAAAAGGAAAAAGAAAATGCTCAGGTTGTGGAGCTGTTATTGATGATAAGAATGTATTTTGCCCAAAATGTGGTACTAAAAAAGAGGAGGTTACTATATCAGAAGTTAAAGCTGAGCCAGTAGTTGAAAATACAGTAGAAGAACAACCTATTCAAGAGCCAGTAGTAGAAAGCAAAGTGGAAGAACAATCTATTCAAGAACCAGTAGTAGAAAGCAAAGTGGAAGAACAATCTATTCAAGAACCAGTAGTAGATAATATAATAGAAGAGCAAGCTGCTCAAGAATCTGCTGTAGAAAATAAAGAAGAAATATTAAATCAGCCGGTTTCAAAAGAAATAGAAATCGATTTTAATTTCGAACCAAAAGTAGAAGAAATAGAGACAAAAGAAAATATAATGCCAAGAAGATGTCAAAACTGCGGAGAAATCTTAGAAGAGAATGATGTATTTTGTGCAAATTGCGGTACCAAAAATGAACAATAATTAATTTGGATATCGTTCATATAAATATTTAATAATGTCATCTAAATTAGATGGAGTTACTTTTAAAAAAGTATCTTCATCTAAATTTATCCAAGCTGAAATATGATATTTATCACTATTATC
>CAMYZH010000024.1 GCA_947303785.1 uncultured Clostridium sp. | reverse complement strand
GAAATAATAATTGCGTCAATTCACTAATTTTTCTATTTTTTAGTCACTATAGCAATTGTAATAGAAAAAAGCTTTAAATCATGCGATTTAAAGCTTTGGTTTTGGTATTGTTTTAAGTTTTATTTTCTTTTCATTAACAATATTTGACTTTTCTTACGGATTTGCTTGTTTTACATCTTTCATAGATAAACTAACCTTTTGTTTTTCATTATCAATTCCAATTACTTTTACATCAACAATATCTCCAACTGAAACTACTTCTGATGGGTTTTTTACAAAATTATTTGATAATTGTGAAATATGTACAAGGCCATCATGCTTTACACCTATATCTACAAATGCCCCAAAATCGGTAACATTTCTAACAGTTCCTTTTAATGTCATTCCTTCCTTTAAGTCCTCAAATTTAAGCACATCTGATCTCAAGATTTGTTTTGGCATATCTTCACGTGGGTCTCTTCCTGGTTTTGATAGTTCTTTGATAATGTCTTCTAATGTAAGCTCTCCAATATCAAGTTCTCCTGACATTTGTTTTATATTAACCTTTTTTAATTCTTCTCTTAATTGCAATAATTTTTCATTTTTCAATAAATCATCCACAGAATATCCCAATTTTGTTAATAACTTTTCCGTTTTTTCATAACTTTCTGGATGTACTCCTGTAATTTCCAATGGATTTTTTCCACCATAAATTCTAAGAAATCCCGCACATTGTTCAAATGCAACTTTTCCCAGTTTAGGTACCTTTAAAAGATCTTTTCTTTGTTTTAAACTTCCGTTTTCATCTCTGTATTCTACTATGTTTTTAGCTATTGTCTTGTTTATCCCTGATACATATGAAAGAAGTGAAGGTGTTGCTGTATTTACATCTACTCCTACACTATTTACTGCATCTTCTACTACTCCTGTAAGACTTTCTGATAATTTCTTTTGATTTACATCATGTTGATATTGTCCTACTCCTATTGCTTTTGGATCAATTTTAACAAGCTCTGCTAATGGATCTTGTAATCTTCTAGCTATCGATATTGCACCTCTTAGTGAAACATTAATATCTGGATATTCTTCTGTTGCTAGCTTTGATGCTGAATATACAGAGGCTCCAGCTTCACTGACTATTGCATAATATAGTTCTTTTTTATTATTATTAATTAAACTTGATATAAACATCTCTGACTCACGCGATGCTGTTCCGTTTCCAATTGCTATCATATTGATATCATATTTTTCAATAAAATTCTCAATTACCTTTGTAGCTCCTATTACGTCATTTTGAGGCTCTGTAGGATATACTGTTGCTGTATCTAATAATTTTCCATTTGAATCTATTACTGCTAATTTACATCCTGTTCTATATGCAGGGTCAAAACCTAATACATTTATATTTTTTATTGGTGCTTGCAATAATAGTTGTTTTGCGTTTTTGCCAAACACTTTTATTGCTTTTTCTTCTGCCATTTCTGTAAGTTCTGTCCTGATTTCTCTATCAACAGATGGTTCAATCAATCTCTTATAGGCATCTTCAATACAATCATTCAATATTGAAGCAAATTGACTTTTTTTGTCTTTTATGACATCTGATTTTATAAAATCTATTATCTTATCATCTGGTTTTTCTATTTTTACTTTTAAGAAATCTTCTTTTTCTCCTCTATTTATTGCTAAAATTCTATGGCTTGGAAGTGTTTTTATTGTTTCTGCAAATTCATAATACATCTCATATGGTGATTTTTCTTCTTTATTAGCTCGTGTAATGATTACCGCTTCTCTTTTACATAGTATCTTCATTTTCTTTCTGTAATCTGCATTGTCTGAAATTACTTCTGCAATTATATCTTTAGCTCCTTCTATTGCTTCATCTATTGTTTCAACACCTTTTTCTGGATTAATAAAATCTTTGGCTATTTCATATATGTCTTTTTTCTCTATTTGAAGATATATTATATTTGCAAGTGGTTCTAATCCCTTTTCTTTGGCAATAGTTGCACGTGTTCGTTTTTTCTGTTTATATGGTCTATATATATCTTCGAGCTCTGATAAAATCACAGCCTTTTCAATTGATTCTTTTAATTCATCTGTTAATTTTCCTTGCTCGTCTATTAATCTTATTATCTCTTCTTTTCTTTCTTCTAAATTTCTTAAATATGTAAGTCTTTCTCCAAATTCTCTTAGTGTTTCATCACTTAGGTTCCCTGTTGCTTCTTTCCTATAACGTGCGATGAAGGGAATCGTATTCCCTTCATCTATTAATTTTATTGTACTCTCAACTTGGCTTTGCTTAATATTAAGCTCTTGAGCAATTTTATCTATTATATTCATTATTACATTCTCCAATTATTTCTTTGGCTCTATTTTATTTATATATTTCTAACCAGCCATTCATGTTTTTTAAATTTTTATATCCTCTAGCTTTTACAAGTGTTGATAAATTAAACCATCCACTTGGCTTACGACCAGAATTTCCTACATAAACTTTATTGTTTGAACTATCTATTCCAAGTACTGATATAAAATGAGCTCCTGAAAATGTAAAGTTTATCCATGCATTTTTTGGTGCACAAGCACCAACAAATATTAATATTTGATGACCTTTAAGCAATGCATTTCTCATATCATTGTATGATTGTGTATAATTAGATGAATATGAATGGAATTTAACATTCATTCCTAAATTTTTTATTTCTTTATTCATACTAGCCATACTTGAAGGAGTTGAATTTCTTAAAAATCTATTTCCTACATCTCCTGGATTTAGTTTATATCCATATCCACTTAGGATAATTGCTGCAGCTGCTGGTCCACATCCCATATTCCCTACTTTACCACTTTTGCTTTTATTACTTAATGAATTAAAATGTCTTCCTGCATACGAACCAGCTCCCTGTTTATATAACTTAAATGTTCTACCTCCTAATGTAATTGTTTGAGAATATCCATCTCCCTTAACTTTTTTTGGTTTAGTACTACTAGATACTGGACTTGTTACTGTAACTTTACAAGAGTCTTCTTTTCCATTGTAAGTTCTTATTTTTATTGTTGCTGTTCCTGGTCCTACTGCTGTTACTACTCCTTTCGCTGAAATGGTTGCTACATTTTTATTGCTTGTTGACCATACCAAAACTGACATTGCATTACTTGGACTAACAGTAGCTGTTAATGTCTCGGTTTTCCCCATCTTTAATGATAATGAGTTTTTGCTTAATTTAACTGCTGTTGGTTCTATTATTTCTGGCATTGGTGTTGTAGTTGGACTTGGACTTGGTGCTGGTCTATTAGATGGTGTATTTGTTGGTTTTGGTGTATTATTACTTGGTGATGGACTTGATGGTGTTGCTACAGGTGTATTAGTTGGCTTATTAGTTGGTTTTGGTGTATTTGTAGCTGTTGGTTTAGGTGTATTCGTAGGAGTTGATGGTATTTCATTGACTTTGATTTCTTTTTTTGAAATTGTTGCGTTTCCGTTATCATTTACTATTACTTTTAAATTTGTACTTTCTGAGGTTGATAACTTATATTTAGAAATACTACAGTATGTTGTTTTTTCATTTGGATATGATTGATATATTAAAAGAAATCTGTTTCCGCGTTCTGCATAAATCTTTACATTTTTTATAACTTCATCAGACGTAATTTTTATTGTTACTCCTCTATATGTGGTTTCTGAAACTTCTGCGGTTGCTGCTGCATTTACTGTGTTTGTAATCATTATTATAATAACAAAAAAAATTAATGAAATTACAATTTTTAATCTTTTGCTCATTATTCTCTCCTTTATTTATATAGAAATTATTCTGCTTCTACTTCTTCATAATATTCTTCATTCAAATCTTCTTCATCTTCAAATTCTTCGTCATACCATTCGCCTTCACCAAAGTTTTCTTCATCGATTTCTATTTCTTCTGGTAAATACACTACTTCATTATGAATTTCTTTAACTTTTTTATTTACTTCAGATATTTCATCTTGTAAATTTCCAACTTTGGTTAATAATATAACACTTAAAACGCATATAACAATTACTATACATGTTATCGTTCCTAACATTATTTTGTTTATAGAATCAGTATTTTTCATATTTTTTCTCCTTTGTTTTTTATATATTTATTGTTAATTTTATCTATATTTTGCTCTTAAATCAATACTTTTATATAATTTTTAAAATGATTGTTATAATATTGTAATAATAGAGTTTTATTATTCTTAAAAAACTGTATAATTCTCGTATTTTTGTGGGTTAGTATTTGCTATTTAAACTAAAATGTTGTATACTAGTATAAGTTTTATTATAGGAGGATTGAAATGATAAATGCAATTGGAGTTACAGTTCGTTTTGGTAAAAGAATATTGTTTGAAGATGTAAATATTAAGTTTACCAAAGGGAATTGCTATGGAATAATTGGTGCTAATGGTGCTGGTAAATCTACTTTTCTAAAGGTTCTTTCTGGTGAACTAGAACCTAGCAAGGGTGAAGTTACTATGGATAAGGGTGAACGTTTATCAGTTTTAAAGCAAGATCACTTTGCTTATGAAGATTATAGGGTTTTAGATACTGTAATTATGGGGAACCAAGAATTGTATAAAATCATGAAAGAAAAGGATGCTCTATATTCAAAACCTGATTTTTCTGAGGAAGATGGAATGAAAGCTGCTAAGCTTGAAGAACGATTTGCAGAACTTGATGGATGGAATGCTGAATCTGATGCAGCAACACTTTTAAATGAACTTGGTATTTCTACTGAATTACATGAAAAGTTAATGAAAGAAATTGATGCTAAAGATAAGGTTAAAGTATTGCTTGCTCAAAGCTTATTTGGCAATCCTGATGTTTTACTACTTGACGAACCTACGAATGACTTAGATATAAAAACTATTGATTGGCTTCAAGAGTTTTTAATTAATTTTGAAAATACTGTTTTAGTTGTATCACACGATAGGTATTTTTTGAATAAGGTTTGTACTCATATTGCTGATGTTGACTTTGGTAAAATTAAGGTTTACCCTGGAAATTATGACTTCTGGTATGAATCAAGTCAGCTTGCTTTAAAACAGATGAAAGAGCAAAATAAGAAAAAAGAAGAAAAGATTAAAGAATTACAAGAGTTTATTGCTAGATTTAGTGCAAATGCTTCAAAATCAAAGCAAGCTACTTCTAGGAAAAAATCTTTGGAAAAAATTGAATTAGATGAAATTAAACCTTCAAATAGAAAATATCCTTATATTGATTTTAAGCCAGATAGAGAACCTGGCAAAGAAATTTTAGAAATTAATAATATTTCTAAAACTGTTAATGGTGTTAAAGTTTTGGATAATGTTTCATTTACAGTAAAAAGAGATGATAAAATCGCTATTTTGTCAGATAGTGAGATTGCAAAAACTACACTATTTCAAATTATTGCAGGTGAAATAGAACCTGATAGTGGATCAATTACTTTTGGAACAACTATTTCTTGTGATTACTTTCCAAAGGATAATAATTATTTGTTTAATACTGATCAAAAATTGGTTGACTGGCTTCGTCAGTATTCTAAAGATCCTGATGAAACTTATGTTAGAAGTTTTCTTGGAAGAATGCTATTCTCTGGAGAAGAAGCTTTAAAAAAAGTAAATGTCCTATCAGGTGGTGAAAAAGTTAGATGTGTTCTTTCAAAATTGATGCTTTCTGGTGCAAATTTCTTAATTTTTGATGAACCAACTAATCACCTAGATATGGAAAGTATTACTGCATTAAATGAAGGAATGACTAAATTTAAGGGTAATTTGATTTTTACTTCTCATGACCACCAATTAACTCAAACTGTTGCAAATAAAATTGTTGATTTAACTGGAAATAATGTTGTTGTTCGTGAATGTAGTTATGATGACTATTTGGAAGAAATTAATAAATAGGAATTAGCTTGATATTTGTTTATCAAGCTAATCTTAGTTTGAAAGGAAATGTGAAAAATGAACTTTTCTCTCTTTTCAGCCTTCTTTTAGCGCTTAAGTATTGACATTGCTTTTAAAAAATATTATAATTTAAAAAGTTCGAATTTAGTTTGAGCTTGATTTAATATTTTTGGGCCATTAACTCAGCTGGTAGAGTAGCAGACTCTTAATCTGAAAGTCCGGGGTTCGATCCCCCGATGGCTCACCAAAAAACTTATACTCCTGTGTATAAGTTTTTTTATTATCCTAAGATTTCATTAGAAGATAAGATTCTCTTCTAATAATGAGGAAAGGAGCAGCCACAACTGTGACTGCCCCCTTTTGCTTCCTCCTAGGAGGAAACAATTACTTCTTCTTTGCCTTTTTGGCCCGTTTCCGGGCTTTTCTGGCCTTTCTACGTTCCTGTTTAGCAGCGTATCTCCTTGCTGCCTTTTCAGGAGAGGGTTCTCCCCATTTGCTTTGCATTGGCATTCTTTCCTCCTTTCTCAATATTTGCTGGGTTTTACCGCAGCATGTTTTTATTATAGCACTCAATCCGTGTTATGTAAAGCACTTATCAATATTTTTTATAACCTAAACATCTTCAGGTTCTGGTGTTTTTGTTGGTTCAGGAGTTGCTGGTGTTGCAGATGCTGGTGTTTCTTTTGGTGTTTGTGAAGGTGTTACCTCTGGTGTTTCTTTTGGTGTAGATGATGATGTTGTTGTTGCAGGTGTCTGAGTTTGTGTTTGTGTCACTTGCTCTGCTGGTGAAGGTGTAACTACTGGTTCTGGTTGTGCCTCCGCTTTTTTAGTTCCTACTTTAATTACCCTTTTTATTGTTCCATATGTATCAGCTGAAATTTGTGTATTTGATATTAATTCTCCTGATGGTGAATATACCTTTTTATAAGTCACACTTCTACATCCATTTGTACCTTTTGTAACGATTTGTTCTTTTCCTTCTGGAATTGAAGGATCTTCAATTTTTTCTACTGGGGCAGGAATTGTTGATGTAACTGAAGCTACTATTTGAATTTTATTTTCATTTTCGCCTTTTATTCCATATATGTTAACAGTTGCCACCCCTGCTTTTATATATGCTTCAATTTTTATTGGATATTCACGAGTATTTTTAAATTTAAAATCTAGAACTCCATATGAAACTGTTGCATCTTTTCCAGCTTCAATATAAGAAGTTGTATAAGAATGATTATGCCTTTCCTCAATTCCTAAATCTGCAATCAATACTGCATTATATAATGTAGATGAAATCTGACAAATTCCTCCTCCAAGTCCATTTTCTACTCCACCAGCCACATATACTGCTGCTTCTTTATAACCATTTGCCGATGTTCTTTTCCCTAAAACTTGATTATATGAAAAAACTTCTCCTGGCGCTAGAACATATCCATTTATTTTTTTGCAAGCAATCGCTAAATTTGTTGTTCTGTCAACATTTCCAGCATCATACCTTGTTGTAGCTGAACCTAGCAAATCTGGGAAAGCTCGTGGTCCAAGATCTATTACTCTTACATCAGCTTTAGTTATTTTTAGTGGAATTACATATTCCTCTTTTGGTTGGCTAACTAATTCTTTTGCTTCTTCTATAGAAATACCAAAATCTATACCATCTTTATCTACTACAATTTGAAATGGATCATCAACAATATACGCATTTTGTGGATCTGAATGAATTTGTTTATATATTTCTTCAACATCAATCGCTTTTGCCTTTTCATTTTTTATATCAATTGTTCTTTCTGTTTTAAAACCTTCAGACAAATCTGTAATCCCATTTTTTATATCTGAATTTATTTTTTCTTTATCTATTACAATTCCGTCCGTTCCTGGTGTTATAATTAATTCACCATCTTCAACACTATAAGTATATTCTTTAACTACTCCTGGTAACTCTAAACCAGTATCAGTTAATATTCTTTCAAGTTCTTCATCATTAAATTTTATATCAACTTCTATATTTTCTTTTTTAAATTTGTGGTTTAAAATTGTATAATTATTTACAAAAATATTATTATCTCTTCCTTTAGCTAAAGCTTTGTCAACTGTCTCTTCAATATTTGCTTCTATTTCGAACTGTTCCATTGGAATTTCTTTTTCATAATCTCCATATTTTAGCTTAATAACTGCTTTTTGTCTTTCTTCCATCTTTCCTTTTAGAAGTTCATATGCCTTGTTTTTGTCCATTCCAGAAACATCAATGTTTTCAATAGTGATTCCCTTAATAATATTTTTTGAGCCCATCGCTGTAATCGCGAAAATTGTTGATACAAATACTGCTAAAACAATAAGTACAACAACAATTGCTGAAATAATTACTATTTTTTTTCTTTTTGTCATAACCTGTTCTATATATTCTTGCGAATTCTTAGGTTGTTTTTTTTTCTTTTTTTCTTCCTTCTTATCTTTTCTCATATTCTTCCTCCACAAAATATAAGTTCATGATTATATTATCATATAGGCCTTCTAAGTTCAATACATATTTGTATTA
The DNA here is from genome assembly GCA_947303785.1 of uncultured Clostridium sp. GTDB lineage: Bacteria > Bacillota > Clostridia > TANB77 > CAG-508 > UMGS1994. The sequence goes on along the minus strand of CAMYZH010000024.1, from coordinate 12,989 downwards.
TTATGTCGAATTCTTCTCGTATTATAGCATATTACGTGCTTTATTGTCATTTTTCCAAATATTATTTTAAAAATAATATTTGTCTACTAGACATTTTTTTGTTTTAAATGTATAATTAATTATATTATTTTGAGGAGGATATTATGTTAGGAAGTTTACTTACATATATTAGAGAAAAGAATGGATTATCAAAAACAAATGTAGCTGATATTACTGGAATAAATGTTGGTCACCTTACACATATCGAAAAAGGTGAAAGAAATCCAAGTCAAAAAGCTTTAAAAGATATTTGTAAAGCTCTTGGTGTTCCTTATCAACCTGTTTCATACACATATGATAAAGTTTTAACTGAAGAACAGTCTCAATTTAATTTAATTGAATCAATTCCATATAACACTATTCCTTTAGTTTCAAACATTGAAGATATGGTTTTTTGCCCTGCATCAATTCCAAATGCTTCTCTTGCATTCAAAATGCAAGATGATTCTATGAAATCATCTGTTCCAAAAGGATCTACTGTTTTTGTAGAATTTGGTTCAATTCCGCTTCATCGTGAACTTGGTCTATTTATTTATGATAATCATTTTCTTGTTAGAAGATTACTTTATAGAAAAAATAAATTAGTTTTAAAATCTGATAATCTGCTTACAAGAGATATTTCTATTGAAGACGGTTCACAATTTACTATAATTGGTAAAGTTTATGTCGAAAATTAACAATTAATTTACAAAATTGTATCAATTTTGTTTTATTTAATTTATTGTATCAAAAAATATTGAAACTATTTTTCATTATGATTATAATTAATATGTCAAAGGAGTAAATAGTATGGAACTAGTTAAAAATATATTTTTTAATACAGATAAATTAACACCTAATTCAACTGTTAAAATTTCATATACTGGTAAGTTTTTTCAAGATTCATCTGAAGAAGTATTTCTACATTATGGGTTTGGAAATAGCTGGAATAATTTAACAGATGTTAAAATGGAGAAAACAGAACTTGGTTTTCAAACTGAAATTGAATTAATAGAAGATGATTCTTTATGTTTTTGCTTGAAAAATGGTAATGATGAATGGGATAATAATAATGGTCAAAATTATGTTTTTCCAATTGAACATATTGAAACTAGTCTTATAGTTCAAGAAGAAACTTTTTCTTTAGCATCTCCAAGGAAATTAAGGAAATCTTATTTATGGAGTAAAAAAATTAGAATTGCAATTTATAAGATATTAACATACTTACCAAAATTAGTTTCAGGAAATTATAAAAAACGTGCTACTTCTAGTGAAGAATAAAAATAAAGGTAACAATTTAAGCATAAATTGTTACCTTTTAGTTTTATTTGTTATTGTTTGTGTCACATAACAAAATTTTGAGTTATTATATTATGACCCATCCACCATTGGGCGAAATCACTTGTCCAGTTGTAAATTCATCTTCTACTAACCAATTAATTGTCTTAGCTATATCTATTGGTTTTCCAATTTTACCAAGAGGCGTTTCCATCTCTACTTCCTTTTTTTCTTCTTCTGTTAAATTTGAATTCATTTCTGTATCTATTGTCCCTGGAGCAACTGAATTTACTCTTATATTAGATGGACCTAATTCTTTTGCAAGCGCCTTTGTTAGTCCATCTATGCCTGCTTTTGTTATTGAATATGCCACTTCACATGAAGCTCCAACCATTCCCCAAATAGATGATATGTTAATTATGCATCCTCCCTTTTGATTAATCATATGTTTTGCAGCTTCTTGGGACATCATTATAGCAGAATATAGATTAATTTTCATTATTTCATCTAATTGCTGTTCTGTCATTTCTGTAAATAGCCCATAAATTGATATCCCAGCATTATTAATTAATACATCTATTCTTTTATATTTTTTTATTGCAAATTCAACAAGATTTATACATTCTGTTCTTTTTGATACATCAGCTTTAAATATATCAATTTCTATATTTTCTTTTTTTAATTCTTTTTGTAGTTCTTTTGCTTTTTCTTCTGATTTGTTATAATTTGCTATAACTTTATAGCCTTTTCTAGCTAGAAATTTAGCTGTTTCACGTCCTATTCCTCTTGATGCTCCTGTTATTATTATTACTTTTTCCATTCCTTCTCCTTATATAATTAAAAAAGCCAGCAATTAAGAGTTATTCTCAAAACTGTTGACTTTTAAATGGAGCCACTTGTCCGAATCGAACGGACGACCTACTGATTACAAGTCAGTTGCTCTACCAGCTGAGCTAAAGTGGCAATATAAAATTGGTGACCCCTACGGGAATCGAACCCATGTCTCCGCCGTGAAAGGGCGATGTCTTAACCGCTTGACCAAGGGGCCATAATATCAGATCTATGATCTGATATTGGTGAGCTATCCGCGACTCGAACGCGGGACAACTTGATTAAAAGTCAAGTGCTCTACCACCTGAGCTAATAGCCCATATGCAATCTCGAAACGCGATTGCTTTTATATAATACACCATTTTTTTGCTATTGTCAATATTTTTTTGCGTTTTTTCTGATTTTTTTGTATTTTTTATTTTTTTCGGATTGAATTTTCTGGTTTTATGTTTTTTTGAGATTTTATATTTCTATAAGATTATACTTTATGTTTGCTCTTTCTAGTATTTCTATTTCTCTTTCTGAACATGTAAATATTATAATTTGTCTGTTTTGTAGATTACTTAAATAGTTCAAACTTTCATACATTCTATTTTCATCATAATATGCGAAGCTTTCATCTAATATAATTGGCATTTTCTCTTTTGAAATCTCTTTGGCAGCGCTAATTCTTAAAGCGAAATAGATTAAATCAATCGTTCCTGTACTTAACATATAAATTGGCATATACTGACCATCTTCAATTTCTATTAAAATGTTATTCTCCCCATCTAAAAACACATTTTTGTACTTTCCTCTAGTTACTATTTTTATTATATTTTTTAATTCATTTATAAAATCTGGTGTTATATTATCTTTTATTTCTTGAAAAGATTTTTCTAATTCTTCTTTTACTAAATCATATACTCTACTATTTTTTAGTAGGTCTTCTTTCTGTTCTTTTAAGCTATCTATTTTTTCATCAAGTTCAACTAATTGGTCAAGCTTTTTTATTATTTGTTCTTTTTCTATTTGAATTGTTTTTTCTTTAACTTTAAAATCTGTTTGTTCACGCTCTTTTTCATCTATAAATTCTAAGATTTTTTCATAATTGGTTGATAAAAAATCTTCTATAGTTTGCCTATCTATCTTATTTTCATATTGTTTTATTATTTTATTATCATTTTCTTTTTGTTCTTTATAGACTAGTTCTTTCTTTTTTTGTAATTCTTTTTCTGTATTTTCAATTTCATTTTCTAATCTTTCTAGTTCTTCTTCTAACCTAGCTTTTTCTATATATATTTTTTTATTATGAGCTTTATTTTCGATTTTCTTTTTCCTATTTAATAATACAATTATAATTAATGAAATAATGGGTAATATATTGGCTATAAGCAATATTTTATTATTAATTATAATTGATATTGCTGATATTATGGCTAAAATTAATATACATACTATATAACTATATTTTATATTTTTTCTTTTATCTATTTTTATTTCTTCTATATCGTCTAATTTTTCTTCAATTTGTTGTTTGTTTTCTTTTTCTTTTTTTAAAGATTGTTCAAAAATCTTATTTTTTTCTTCTTCTATTTGCTTTTTTTCTAAATTAAGTTTTTGTTGTCTTAATAATTCTAGAATTGCATTATTATCAGTAATTTCAGATTTTATTGTTTCTGTATGGCTATCTACTTTATACTTTTCATCTTGATATTTTTCAATTTGTTTTCTTTCGTTTTCATATTTCTCTAATTCTTTTTCTATTATGTTTATAGGCCTTCCTGTAGTTCTGCTATTTCCTATTTCTGTTGTTTGTTTTCTATTTAATCTATCTATCGCAATTCTATATGAGGCATTCTCATTTCCACTTGAAATAATATTTCCTAGTTTTTGAATTAAATTGTTTTTATTATTATCTGATAGTCTTATATTTTCTTGTTCGGATACACAGCTTGCTAAAAAATTTTCTTCTTGAACTCCAGTTTGCTCAACAAAAAACAAGTTTCCTCTTGTTGTTTCTATTGTAAATTCCTTACTTATATCATTTTTGTTTTCATCATATATATTAGGACTCTTTTTCTTAAATTCTCTATAAATCTCATAACTTTTTCCGTTATCTAATTCATATTCTAGTTTTCCTGAGTAATCTTCTGTTCCCCATGGCTTATATTTTTCATAATCTGAAATGCTTTTTCCATTTTTGTTTCTAGAAGTTCCATAAAACATAGCTATTATAAATTTTAACAAACTTGACTTTCCAGACTCATTTTCCCCTTTTATAATATTTATTCCATCAGAAAAACTGGTTTCAAAATTTTCGATTTTTCCAAATCCATTAATTTTAAGATTCTTTATTTTCATCGTAATACCTCTAATCCTGTTTCTATTGCCTTTTCTAAAAGTTCTTCGCTTATATTTTCTTTTTCTTTTCTTTCCAAAAGTCTTCTTATAAATATTCCTCTTATATCATTAGTTTGTTTAAGGATTTCAATGTCAATCCCAATTTTAGTATGATCTTTTATTTTTATAATGTTTTCTCTATTAGCTAACTTCTTTATTTCACTTGTATTGATAGTAAAAAATCTTTTTCCAATTAAATTTATTTTATATAAATATTCTTCTATCAATTCTAATTCTTTGATTTTATCAACTATATCTTCATTTGAAGCCATTTCTGAAATATCAATTTCTATTTCTTCAAATTTTCTTTTGTCAATTACTTTAAATTGAATTTCTAATTTGTCTTTCTCTAAATTACCTACCAAAACTCCATGGTCTCCTAATTCATCAAAACCCAAACTTAAACATGACCCAGAATAACAAATTGTTTGATTTAATTCATCTATATATGATGGCTTGTGTACATGCCCAAGAGCAACGTAGTTAAAGCCAAATTTTTGTATATCTGCTTTTTTTATTGGATTGTAATCCCTATAGTTATATTGATCTTTTGCTGCATCTAAGGTTCCATGTAGTACTAGTATATTAATATCCTCAGGTTGTTCTATTTTAAAATTATCAAATAAACTTTCCCTGCAATAAAAATCAGTAAAACCATAACCATATATATGAATGCCTTTATAATCAATTCTTTCAAGTTTATCTTTAAATATATGCACATTTGGAGCCCAGTTAAAAGTAGCATAAAATGAATTTTTGATGTATGGATCATGATTTCCAGGCGCTATAAAAACCTGAACATTTGGAATTTCTTCAAATAATTTATTTAGGTATTCTATACTTGAACGTCTAATGTATTTTTCTTCATATAGGTCTCCTGGAATTAATAAAAGTTCTATATCATTTGCTTTTATATATTCTATTGTTTCTTTTAATGCTTCTCGTTGCTCGAGTCTTCGCTTTGCAGGTAATCCATCAATTTGATTTAATGATTCAAATTTACTATCTAAATGTAAGTCCGCTAAATGTAGAAATTTCACTTTTTCCTCCTTTGCTATTTTTATTTATATAAAAATATTGACTAGATTATATCAAATTAGTATAATCTAGTCAATATTTTTCGAACATTTGTTTTTGATGTTTTACATTTGCATTTTTAATTCTTAGTTATTATCATCATTCAAACTTCCAAATAATTCATCGAATTTTGCCTCTAATTCTTTTTGTATATCGATTGGCGACTTTTTAGTTTGACTTTCTTCTTCTTTGTTCTCCATTGGTTCCATTGGCAATGTTACTGCATCTATCCCTGGAGTAGAATTAGTTGAATTTTCATTTTTAATGTTTTCTGTCTTATTTTCTTCATTTTTGCTATCAGTTTCATCATCAAACAAATCATCTAATTTTTCGATTTGGGTTATTTTCTCTTCTTCTTCATCTATATATGGGTTATATGGATTATATTTTCTCCATTTTCCTCTGCTTACATCCTCTCTAGTATTATGATCTACTGCATATGGTTTAATCTCTTTTACTGTATTATATTTAAAGTAGTAATATTTATGAGCTTTTATTGGCTTTAAGCCTTTTTCATAAATTATACACTCATCTACATCCATTCTTTTTAATTCATCTGGTGTAAGCAATGCTCTTGCCATGTTTTGTTCTGAAACACTTTTTCCTTGTTTCCAATCATTTCTATCTTTGTTAACTGATTCACTTTCTCTAAAAATAGTCTTTTCTCCAAGGGCTTTAGAGAAATATTCTGCTGTCTTCTGTGAGTTACTTCCTAAAAACAAGTGAGTATCACAGTTTCCTAAAATTGTTTCGTGTTGCTCTTTATATACCGCTTCTAGCTGGTCTAAGTTCTGCAAAATTACACTAAAAGATATTTTTCTACTTCTTGATGTAGAAATCTTTTTATCAAAGTCTGGTATCTTACCAATGTTTGCAAACTCATCAAGTATAAAGAATGTTTGAACTGGTAATGCTCCTCCACATTCGTCAGCGTAATCATATAGGTGTTGAATCATTTGTGAGAAGAATATTGTTAATAAGAAATCATATGCAGCATGCGTATCTGATGATATAACATAAACTGCTGTTTTTTCTTTTCCTATATCCTCAAAATCTATTGTATTTGTTGAAGTTAATTCCGCAATTTCTTTTGAATCAAATTTTCCTAGTTTAGATTGTAGTGATGACAAAATAGATCCATATGTTTTTTCTGGGGCTATTTCAATAGATTTGTAGTTCATCCTAGCTGGATGATCAAATGGTAATTGATTCATTAAATTTGTAAGTAAGTTGTCTCCTCCATTGTTATTTGCTGCTCTTACAAGTTCTGCGCAACTAGCTAAATTTTGTTCTTCTGGGGGTCTTACTGCTTTTAAATAATATATTAATGCTTTCAATAGCATTTCAGCCATATCGTCCCAATATGGATCTGAAGATTTAACCGATTCACCTTGGCCTTTTACAATTGTGTTTGCGATAACATCTACATCTATTTCATTTTTTATATGATATAATGGATTATATCCATCACTTTTTTGTGGTCTTACTAAATTTAATACTTTAATCTTATATCCTTTTTCTTTTAGATATCCTGCTGTTTTATCATACAATTCACCTTTTGGATCTGTAAATACATATGATCCTAATTGTTGACACGCATTTGGAATAACATATGATGCAGATTTACCAGCACCAGATCCGTCCAACAACTAGAACATTTACATTTCCTCTTTTATCTACAGGTAAGTAATTTTTTTCAGCTAAAATTATTCCTTCATTATTGCTTAAAATTTTATATTGTTCTCCACCTGTACACCAATCGCTTGAACCATTTTCTATACCATCAAATTCATGTTTTGGTATGGCTTTTGATATTCCTATAATTGCTACAAATGTGTATACTAGTGTAAATTTCCATAATACTGAAAAAAAATGTCCTTCTGAATGTCCTGTAATACATAGGGCTAGAGCTTCCCATGGTTTCACAATATATTTTCCTATTGTTCTAAACAAAGTTTCCCATCTTGCATCACCAGTGTATTTATATGCTTCCTTAAATGCAATTCCCATAGGCGCAACAAATACTATGATTAAAATTAACCATAGTATTAGACTTACTATTAATTTTCCTTTTATTTTTTTGATGGCTCTTGAAATTTTTTCTCCAAATGTCATTTTTCATCATCCTTTTCTTTTGTTATTATCTATTATCGTTTAGTCCTTCTGGTTCGCCACTTTGCCTATTGCCACTATTTCTATTAAACTTATCTTCCGCGCTTTTTCTTACTTCTATACTTTCTCTTGCAGCTTTTCTACTTCCATCTTCTTTCTCTTCTGGTACATTCTGACTTCTTCCAGTAACATCTACTATATTATTTCCATGTTCTGTAATTTCTGCAGCTTTAGTTGTTACTAAAGCAGGCCCTTGTTCTCCAGGTAAAATTCCTGTATTTAATGCTTTTGATGGTAGTGTAATCATGTTTGCAAAATCTTTAGCTGTTACATAAAAGCCTTGTGGTGCAACTTCTTTTTGGCTTACAAAAGCAAGACTGCAAGGTTCTGTGTTTTCCAAATACACTCTTGCCTCTTCTGGTGTTAACTTATCATTATTACTAACTCCATTTGGAGCACTAGTAGGATTATTTTCCATATTTTTTCCCCTTTCAACCTAGTCTTTGTCCTTTTTATCCCTAATCTCAAACATTACATACGTTTTATTTGCTTGTAAAACGCATTTTCCTTTGACTTCATTTGTAGTTTCATCAAAATAAAGTTTAGGCTTTACTTCATCTGTTGTATCAGGATCTATTATAGTAATAGTTCGTTTTAAATTTGGTGTATACTCAAACTCTCTAAACTCTGTATCTTTTTCGTTATATAATGTTTCAAATCTCATTGGTACTGGAGTGTTTGATATTCTGACAACATTAGTACTTGTTTCTAAGAAGCCATTATTAACAACTACTTTATCTTTTCCAAAAGAAAAAATAACTAGTTCATTACCTTCTGGTGCTGGATCTAATAAAAAGAATGTTTTCTTTTTATTTGTTCCTACGAACTCTTCTGAATATTTCAGTCTTTCAATTGTAAATTTTGGTGATTTGTCTAAAAATTCTTTCTCTGTTTTGTTTACTTTGTATATTACTGTATTAATTGAATTTGGTTCAGTAATACTAAAGTGTTTTCCAAAAATTTCTCCCATTTTACACCCCTTCTATACAAAATATGTATTTTATCTTTTGTATAATCGAAACATACATAACGATTATACAACATTTCCCCAATTATGTCAACACATTTGCTTTGTATGTTACTCGGCTTTAACCTCATTTTTTTATTAATTCATATTTTAAATTATCCGTTTCTTGCATTTCGTGGATTAAATTTACTTATTTCTTTAAGTTTTTTGAATAAAGTCATTTCTTCTTGGCTTATTGTTTTTGGAATCATTATTTTAGTAACTGCAATCAAATCTCCTCTTCCACCTTTTCCATCTTTATATCCTTTCCCCTTTATAACAATCTGTTCTCCACTTTGTGTTCCTTTAGGAATTTGTACTTCAGCTTCTGAATCAATTCCTTGAATTAAAACTTTGGTGCTTAAAGCAGATTCCCAAGGTGAAATAAGTAAATCTGTATATATATCAATTCCCTGCAATTTTAATGATTGTGTATCTTTTATTTTTATTTTTATAAATAAATCTCCGTTTTTTCCGCCGTTCTTACCAAGTTTTCCTTGTCCTATAACTCTTATTTTTTCATTATCTCTAATTCCTGCTGGAATTTTAACATCTATTTTTTTACTGCCACCTTCTACTGTTTTAAATGTAATTTGCTTTGTAGCTCCAAAAAAAGCTTCAACAATTGTTGCTGTAATTTCTGTATTTATATCTTCTCCTCTTTGAGCTTCTTTTGTTTTGTTTTTTGTCTTTGTCTCTTCTTGCTTCTTCTCTCCAAAAAATAATCCAATAAAATCTTTCATCTTTGCATCTCTGTATTTTTTATTCTGTTTATTCTTTCTTCCAATATAATAATACCATAGTCTATCATATTTTCTTCTCTGTTTTGTATCTGATAATGTATTATATGCTTCACTTATGTCTTTAAATCTTTCTTCTGCTTGATGATTATTGTTATTAACATCTGGATGATATTTTTTTGCCTGTTCTCTGTATGCATTCTTTATTTCATCTATATTAACTTTATTATTATTGAACCCTAGTATTTTATAATAATCCTTAATTACCATTTAACATCCTCCAAATCAACTGGATAAATTCATGTGAATTATATCACATATATATGGGGGTTTCAATTAATAAGTACATTTATTTTTCATTTTTTGATTACTAAAAAAAGAAGAAAGACTGCTTAAAATTTTTTCTATTCTATCAGTCTTTCTCCTTTTGGAATTTATCTATCTATTGCAAGCTCTATTAATTTATCAATTAGCTCACTATATTTTACTCCTGCCGCTTCAAACAATTTAGGATACATACTTATTTTAGTAAATCCTGGCATTGTATTTATTTCATTTAAGATAACCTTTCCATCTTCTTTTAGGAAAAAGTCTACTCTTGCTAGACCTGTTCCATCAACCGCTTTAAATGCGATTTCTGAGTATTTTTTTATTGTTTCTCTTTCTGCTGGTTGTATTTGCGCTGGAATAACTGTTCTTGATTCAGAATTGTTGTATTTGGCATCATATGAGTAAAAACTGTCGGCAGCTTTGACTTCTCCAACTTCAGCCGAAATAACATCTTCATTCCCAAGTACTGCACATTCTAATTCTCTGCCTAGTATCTCTTCTTCAATTAAAAATTTATTATCATACCTCTCTGCTTCTTTTATAGATTCTATAAGTTCTTCTTTATTCTTTGCTCTTGTTACTCCAAAAGATGAGCCTTCTCTTGCAGGCTTTACAAACATTGGATATCCAAGTTTGTTTTCCGCAATTGTACATATCTCATTAATCTCATATTTTTTTTCATCTAGGCCACATATATAATTATGTTCTTGTTTTTTTATGCTAATCGCTTTGGCAACAGGTATTCCTGCTAATTCTATAAGTTTTTTTGTATATACCTTATCTAAGCAAGCTGCTGAAGCAAAGACTCTGCAACCTACATATGGTTTACTTATCATTTCTAAAACGCCTTGAATGCAGCCATCTTCTCCATATTTCCCATGGAGTACTGGAAAAACAACATCTACATCTTGTACTTCTTCTTCTAATGTTTTTCTAATTTTTAAATCTATATTTTGTAGTTTTGAAAGATTTTTGTATTCTCCAACATATTCATAAATATTTCCATTTTTCTTAAGATATATTACTTTAAGATCATATTTTTCTTTGTCAATCTTTTCTAATATTGATGTCGCTGATATTAGTGAAATATCATGTTCTGAAGACATTCCTCCAGCAATAATAGCAACTCTAAGTTTTCTTCTTATTCCATCATATATTTGCCTAAAGTTCATTGAATTAGAAGCTTTTAATAATAACTTATCTCCTGGCTTTAATATTTCTCGTAATTTTTTTGTGGCCTGAAGATTATTTTTCAAAATGATTACTTTTTCTTTTTTCATTCCGCATTTTATAGCACTTTCTGCTATGTATTGAGCATCAATTCCTACAGTAATTAAAATATCTATTTTGTTTTTATATACTTCTTTTCCAACATTTTCATGAAGTTCCTTTGAAAATTCTCCAACTTCTTTTATATCTCCTAATACGGCGATTTTTTTACCACCTGCAAGTGAAGAAATATACTCAAGACTAGGTTTTATTGATTCAAAGCTAGCATTATAATAATCTTTTATAATTAGTATTTCATTTATTTTTTCAATGTCCATTCTGTTTTTCGTAATTTCTGTTTCCTTAATAGCTTCTTGAATTTTCTCTGGTTCGATTCCGAATTCAATTCCTACTGCAATTGCAGAAAGTGAATTTAAAACGAAGGGTTCTCCTGCTTTTTTAGTTGAAAATTCATATTTTTTCGAATCAATTTCAACTAAAAAATCATTTCCATCTTCTTTCATTTTTACATTTTCTGCTGTATAATCACTTTTTTCTTTTATTCCAAATGTTATTTTAGTATAAATATTATCTTCTATATTCCATTTATGTAGGAGGTCATTATCATTGTTAATTATAACTTTCCCTTTTTCCATTCCTTCAAGTATCTCAAGTTTTGCTTTTAATATATTCTCTCTTGATCCTAAATTTCCAATATGTGATGTTCCAATATTTGATATAACACATATTGTTGGTTTTGCAATTTGCGTTAATTCTCTTAATTCTCCAGAATGGTTCATTCCCATTTCTATTACTAGTGCTTCATGGTCTTTTAGACCCATAATTGTTAGTGGTACACCTATTCTATTATTTTGGTTCCCCTGTGTTTTCTGTACCTTATATTTTTTCATCATTACTTGTGCAATTGCATCTTTAGTACTTGTTTTGCCAACACTCCCTGTAATTGCTACTACTGGTATATCATATAGTTCTCTTTTTAATTTTGCTATCTCTACCAGTGTATCTTCAACATTTTCAACTAATATAACTGTAGCCATTTCTTTATATTTAGAAAGTTCTTCTGGTGTAAATACATTTTCTTGGATAAAACATATTTTTGAGCCTTTTTCTATCGCATCTTTGCAATAAATACTTCCATTTACATTTTCTCCTTGCATTCCAAAATATGTGTCTCCTGGTTTGATAGTTCTAGTGTCTATACTAACGTCTTCTATAATTTTGTTAGTATCTCCACAAAGGATATCTCCTTTAATTCTTTTTAATACCTCTTGTAGTTTTAGATTTTTCATAAAATCACCTTTTATTTTTATATTAATCTGCTATATATTAATATTCACAAATTCTACTATATGTTATCATTTTTTATTTTTTTTGTAAATCTACTCTGTCTAAAATAGGATTTCTTGTTTTTATTGTTATCTTACGCTTCCTATATTATTTGATAATTAAATAGGGAACAATACTTTTTTATATTGCCCCCTATTTGATTTACTTCTAACTATTGATTTCCTTTAGCTCTTCCTCCGATAAGCCTGTATATACCATTATTTTTTCTATACTTTCATTTTCTTCTAACATTTTTTTAGCTATTTCTTTTTGTTTTTCTTTTTGGCCTTTTTCTTTTCCTTGCTGTATTCCTTGTTGTATTCCCTGCTGTATTCCCTGCTGTATTCCTTGCTTTATTCCTTCTTCTTTTCCTACATCTACTCCTCTTGCATATATCGCTTTTTCATCCATTATTGCCTTTTCCCTTAGTTCCGCTATTCTTTGCATCTTTTCATCTTCACTTATTTTATTTAGTTTTTCTCCTGCTTCTTTTAATTCTTCTATTTTTTCCATTGCTTCAATTACCTCCATATCTCTTGGATTCTCTATAAAGCTTAACCATTCTTTTAATTCTTTATTTTCGATATTTCCTTTTCTTG
>CAMYZH010000023.1 GCA_947303785.1 uncultured Clostridium sp. | reverse complement strand
TCTATTATCCATTAATACTCTTGAGGAAACTAATATTGCTTTATATTCTTCATTACTTTTAATATTAACAAATTTGTTTTTAGTAACTTTTCCTGCTTTTATTTCAAATGAAACGGCAATTGTGAATATAAGCATTGTTTGTAATACCCTAATTTTTGTGTTTGGATAAGCTTTGTTGACTATTTCAAATATTTTTTTAAAATCATTTAATGCATGTTTTAATATTCTTAAGTTTCGCGTACCACTTTTATTAAATGTTGAAATAATAATATTAGTATTTTCTCTTAGGAATCTTATTAAATCAGGATTATTTTCATATCACATTAATAATCCATTAATAATATAGTTAAATTTTGGCGCATACTCAAATGTTTCTCCTATAAGCTTTTCTTTAATTCTTTCATAATCATTTGCATTATCAAAAACATATTCTATTTTATCTCTAATTTTTTCAACCATTGGCTTTGGATCTGAATGTGTTAATTCATTTTGTTTGTCTAATAAATATGTTGCAATAAATGTTTTCATTTCTAAATTAGAGCTTTTAAACTTTGTTGCAAGTTCTTTTTCATTACATATTATTATTGTTTTTATGTGATCATGTTCAACAAAATTATTTATATATCCCAAAATATCAACAACATCCACATTTGCTCTTTCTAAGTCATCAAAACATAATACTTTATCATCTGTAGCAAAAAAATCTTCATAATCGATTTTTTCTCCATTTTTTGAAACGCCAAAAAAGTTTGCCATATCTAATCCTGTTTTAGCATATTCCGGAATGTTAGTTTGACCATGACTTTCCATATATTTTTTAAGGTTTTTATCCATAAGTTGTGTAGTTTCTATAAATATCTTTTTACTTATTTCTTCTAGATTTGAAATGCCATATAAAGACATATATATAGTTGTATATTTTCTACCATTTAATTGAAGTGATTCTATTTTATTTTTTACCTTATGATTCCAAAAATAGGTTTTTCCGCTTCCCCATTCTCCATTTATCATAATAGCATAATCTGTGTAATCTGCTCTAACATAATCTAATATACTTTCAACTAAATCTTCCATTTATGAATATATCCTTTCTTAAAAAAATTTACTTTTTAGTTTAGTTTTGCCTAATACTAAAACATCAACTTTATTTATTTTATCATTTTTTAATTCTTTAATACAACTTTTTATCGTATTTCCAGTTGTGTAAATATCATCTATTAATAAAATATTTTTATTTTTAATAATAACTTCATCTTTTACTTTAAAAACATTTTTTACATTTTCTTTCCTTTGTAACATTGATAATGTACTTTGCTTTTTGTTTTGTCTGGTTTTTAATAAAATATCTGACCCACTCTTAATATTTATTTTTTTACATATTTCATCTGCTATTATTTCTGACTGGTTATATCCTCTTAATTTCTTATTTTGTTTATGCATAGGAACAGAAATAATGTAATCATATTTTTTAAATTTATTTTTCCAATTTGGATTTTTTAACAATAAGTATGAAAACATTTTTCCTATATAGGCTTCATCTCTAAATTTAAAATTGAGTATTAACTTTTTTATTCTTTTTTCATAAAATCCTAAAAAATAAATATTAGTATTTTCTAACTTTATTTCTTTATATTTTAGCTCTGGTTTTATTTTTAAATAACATTTTGGGCAAATCCAATTTTTATAAACTTTACCACACATAACACATATTGGTGGGAAAAAAATATTTAGCAATTTTTCTAGCATTAATTATTCTGTTCTTAAAACCTAAACCCTCGTTATTTATAGCATTATTCTAGTAATCCAATTATTTTTTGTCTTAGCCCTGTATTTCTTTTTTTACTATCTACATTTTGAATCATATATTCTACAGTATTTTTAGTTCCTAATATTATTAAAAGCTTTTTGGCTCTGGTTATAGCTGTATATAATAAATTCCTTGTAAGTAGCATTGGTGCTGCTTGTGGCAATACAATTATAACAACATCAAACTCACTTCCTTGTGATTTATGTATTGTTATACAATATGCAAGTTCTAATTGGTCGAGTTCTGAAAATTGATACCATACATTTTTTTCATCATCAAAAACAACTTTTACTTGTCTTTCTGAAAGATCTATTTTTTCTATTTTTCCAAGTTCCCCATTAAATACGCCTGTTGAGTTTTCATAAATTCCATTAATAGTTCTATCCCATATAATATCATAATTATTCTTTATTTGCATAACTCTATCACCTTCTCTAAATAGAGTATCACCAAATTTTTTTTCTCTTTTTCCTTCTTTTTCGGGATTAATATATTTTTGTAGTGTTTTATTTAATTCTTTTGTTCCTAAAGGACCTTTCTTGGTCGGTGTCAATATTTGCATATTTTGATAGAAGTCGTAATCACCAAATTTTTGTAATCTACCAGTTGTTAATGAAACTAGTTCTTTTATTATCTTTTCTTGCATACCTTCTTTGATGAAAAAGAAATCGTCTTTTGTATCTTCAGAATCTTCTTTTGATACAAAATAAGCTCCATTATTTACTCTATGTGCATTAAGAATTATCTTACTTTGAGCTGCTTGTCTAAAAATTTTATCAAGATTTGTAGTAGGTATTTTTTCAGATTCTATAAGATCTTTTAAAACACTTCCAGGACCTACAGATGGTAGTTGATTACTATCTCCTACAAGTACAAGTTTTGTTCCCATATATAATGCTTTAGTTACATAATTCATCAAAAACACGTCAACCATTGACATTTCATCAATTACCAAAACATCGGCATCTATTGGAGCAAAATCTGCATCTATATTATCCAATTTGTCATCCTCCATTTTACCAATATCCAAAAGTCTATGTATAGTTTTTGCCTCTTCTCCTGTTGCTTCAGACATTTTTTTTGCAGCCCTTCCTGTAGGCGCACATAATACAACTTTTTTTCCATCTGCACTATATATATCTATTAAAGCTTTTATAATTGTTGTTTTTCCGGTACCAGGTCCTCCTGTAATTATGCTCACATTTGATTTATTTACCTGTTTTAAAGCTTCTTTTTGTTTGTCTGATAAATTAATTGCAAGTAGGGTCTCAACTTTTTCTAAAACCGAATTAAATGATTTTATATGCTTGATATTCTCTGTCTTTAGCATCATATATAGCCTTGTAGCAATATTTTTCTCAGTTCTATGAAATTCACTTAAAAATATCCACTTTTTATCATCAAATTCTTCTTCAACTATTTTACCAGTAGCTATTAAATTAATTAAAACTTCATCAATATATTTTTCGGAAACATCTAATTTATTTTTTACAAATGTATATAGTTTCTCTTTTTCTACACATGTATTTCCATTATAACTTGCTAAAATTAAGCCATATCTTATTCCTGCACCTATTCTTTGAAAGCTGTTAACATCAATACCTATTTCTAATGCCATTTTATCTATTTTAAAAAAATCAACACCATATGTAATATCTATCAATATATAAGGATTTCTTTTTATTTCTTCAATAGCATCTTCTCCTAATGCTTCATATACTTTCTTACTGTTACTTGCATTAATTCCAAATTTTTCTAGGAAGCCTACTATTTGCCACAAATCCCATTTCAAATTAAATTCTTCAGCCATCTCTTTTGCACCATTTTCAGAAATTCCCTTTATTTGAGCTAACTTACTTGGTTCAAATTTAAAAATACTGATTGTTTCGTCCCCAAATTTATCAACTATTTTCTTTGCTATACTTGGGCCAATTCCTTTTATTATTCCACTTGCTAAATATTTTTCGATTGCATCTTTGCTTTCTGGTAACTTTTTTTCAAAAGTGTCGATTTTAAATTGTCTTCCATAATCCTGATGGGTAACAAATCTTCCTTCTAAACTTAGAAAATCTCCTTCATTTATAAATGGTAAATAACCAACTACAGTATATACTTCATCTTCTGTTGATAATTCTGCTATTGTATAACTGTTATTTTCATTTTGATATATAATTTCTTCTAATTGTCCTTCTAATTTCATATAACTTCCTTTTATTTATATTACCAAACTTTTGGTCTTGCCTCTGGGGCTCTATACATTCCATCTTCTGGCTTTATATCAAACACTTCATAGAACTCGTCAATTGAAGATAATGTTGCATTTGTTCTAACTTTATCTGGAGAATGTGTATCTAGTGTCATTATATTCGAATATTCTTCTGTACATTTGCTTGCCCAAATATTGGCATAACCAGTAAATAAATCCTTTAAATCTTCATTTGTAGCATTTTTATTTTTTGCAATTTCTACTGCACATGATAATCCTCCTAAATCTGCAATATTCTCTCCTACTGTAAGTTTACCATTTACTCCATATTTTTTATAATAATTTATAACCTCTTTTTGCTTTTTTTCAAATTCTCCAGAATCTTCCTCTGTCCACCAATTATTCATATTTCCTTTTTCATCAAATAAAGCACCATTTGGATCAAAACTGTGGCTAATTTCATGTCCTATGACTGCTCCAAATGACCCAAGTGTTGAATAATAATTATTTTTATCATATTTACTATAGGCAAATACTGCAGCTGGAAAATTTATAGAATTGTCCTGTGGATCATAATATGCATTTACTGTTAAAGTAGACATTTTCCAGTATTTCTTATGTTCTTTAATTTCTTGCACGTCTTTTTGTTTGTTAACTTTGCTAATATTAATCATATTTTCTAATAAGCTCTCATTTAATTCATAAAATTCTGAATAATCTTGCCAATTTTCAGGATAAACAATATTTTTTTTCATTGATTTAAGTTTTATAATAGCTTTATCTTTCGTACTATCACTTAACCATTCATTTTCTTTTAATTTAATCTCATATTGTTCGATTATTTCATCAACTATTTTATTAAATTCTACAACTGATTTTTCATCTATATATTTATCTAGATATTTTTTTGAAATATTTGTATCAAATATTTCGATAACTAAATCTTTTGACTCTTTTTCTATAGTATCATTAGAAACTTCCGTTCCTTGAAGTTTGGCACTTAATTCTTCAAAAATATTTTTATAATCTGAATCCCCATATTGACCATATTGATACAATATAAGTAATTTGGTATAGTCTTTTAATATGCTTAAATTTTCATTAGTCAAATAACTGTTTACAAAATTTGCCTGTTTTTCATCCATTAATATTATTTTATCAAAAGTTCCATATTGGTTGATAAAAGAATCTATATTATAAATACTGCTGTATGTATCCTTTAATTGGTCTATTGTAATCACATTGTAAATATTTTTAACATATGCTACATTTTCAATATTATTTGTTTCTTTAGCAATTTTTTGACACATTTCAGTAATTTGAGAAGCACTTTCTTTTGCTTCTTCTTCAGTATATCCATAGTGTTCAAAAATTTTTATATTGCTTTCTTCTACAATGTTTACATATGATGCATAAAATGGGCTTTTGTAAATTTCAGCTTGTAGCATCATAGGGAATTGACCAACACACAGAAGTATTTTGGAATTATCTTCAAAATCTTCTGAAAGCGACAAATCAAGTATTAGTCCTAAAGCTAAATCAGAGTCAGCTAAGTAGACTGCATCCATAAATTCATCAATATCTCTAGCACTTTCTATTTTTTCAATATATGGTTCTAATGCTGATATATCATGGACTTCTTCACTTTTGACTGCACTTTCATATAATTTATTAATCTTATATTCTTCCGAATCTTCACTGTATTTTTCTTTATTTTCAATTATTTCATCTACAATTTTTTCAGTACGCTTATCTACTTCATCTTGTGTTTGTGTACTAAATAATCCCCAATATGACTCGTCACTTTCTAATATATTACTATTTATAATATCAGCATTTACAGATTCATAAAAATCTTCTTTCAATGAAATAGTTTCTTTTTCAATTTTATTAACTCTATTTCTTGGTGTAAGCTTAATCTTTCCATTATTAATCAATATACATAGTAAAATTACTATAATTGTTATTATGAGCATAAATACAAGTATAATATTTGATTTTTTCTTCATTTTTTTCTCCATTCTATTTTTTACAATAAAATAATAACAATAAAAATGGCTAAATTCAATAGTAGTTTTTTGCTTATTATATTATTTTGGGAAGAATTTCTTTGCAAAATAAAAAAAAACGGTCGCCCGTTTTTTTTATTTTATTTAAATTAATTCTAAAATAACTTCTTGTGCATTATCTCCACGTCTATTATCTAATCTTAAAATTCTTGTATATCCACCTTGTCTTTTTTCATATTTACTAGCATATTCATCAAATAATTTTGCAAGTAAATCAACACCATCAACTTTATTAATTTTTCTCATCATTTTTCTTCTAGCACTTAATCTTGATGGCATGTCTTTTTGTCTTTTTTCAGTTTTTTCTTCTTTAACAACTTTTAGATAATCTTTTCCATTTTTACTAGTTACTTTTTCTGTAACTTTATGTCCTTTATTATCTAATTTAGCTTTTATTACTTTAACTTCAACTTCTTCATAATTATCTTTTTCTTTAATAGCTAATGCAATTAAACTATCAACTATTGACTTAACTTCTTTAGCTCTTGCTTCAGTAGTTCTAATTTTACCATTTAATAAAAGGTCAGTTGTTTGAGTTTTTAACATTGCTATTCTTTGATCTGTTGGTCTTCCAAGTTTTCTTGTTCCAGCCACTTTTATTTCACCTCACCTTTCTTAGTCTTCATTTGATGAAAATCCTAATCCTAGAGCAATTAATTTATTTGTAACTTCATCTAGTGATTTTTTACCTAAGTTTCTAACTTTCATCATATCTTCTTGTGATTTATTAGCTAAATCTTCAACTGTAGAAATTCCAGCTCTTTTCAAACAGTTATAAGATCTAACCGATAATTCTAATTCTTCTATTGGCATCTCTAATACTTTTTCTTTCTTAGATTCTTCTTTTTCTACCATAACTTGAGTATTTTTTGCAGCATCTGATAAGTCAATAAATAAATCTAAATGACTTGTCATAACTTTAGCTGCTAAACTTAATGCTTCAAAAGGTTTTAAACTACCATCAGTCCAAACTTCTATTGTTAATTTATCATAATCAACTCTTTGTCCAACTCTAGTATTTTCAACCTTATAATTAACTTTCTTTACTGGTGTAAATATTGAATCAATTGGTAATGTACCAAGCGCCATATTTTCTGTTTTATTTTTATCCGCAGTATTGTACCCTCTACCTCTAGCTACTGTCATTTCCATATGAAGACTTTCACCTTCTTCAACTGTAGCTATATGTAATTCAGGATTTAATATTTCTACACTACTATCAGTTATTATATCTCCAGCTGTAACTTCTCCTGGACCTTTAAAGTCAATTGATATAGTTTTATCTTCATTATCATGCATTTTAAGTCTAACACATTTTAAATTAACTATAATCTCTGGAATATCTTCAACAACCCCAGCAACTGTAGAAAATTCGTGAACAACGCCATCAATCTTAACACTAGTAATTGCAGCACCTGGTAATGATGATAATAAAATTCTTCTTAAAGAATTTCCTATAGTCATTCCATAACCACGCTCTAATGGTTCACATACAAACTTAGAATAATTTCTTTTTTCATCTGTCTCTATGCATTTGATGTTTGGCTTTTCAAATTCTATCATTTATTTACCTCCAATTTTGAGAAACCTAAAATTTCTCAAATAAATATTTTCTATTATTAATTCATAACTAAAGAAAATAATTTCTTTTAATTTTGAGCTATTATTTAGAATATAACTCAACGATTAAGTGTTCCTCAACTGGTAAATCAATATCTTCTCTGTTTGCTAATCTAATTACTCTACCAGAAAGTTTTTCTCTATCTACTTCTAACCATTCTGGTACAGGTCTTGAACTATTAGCCTCAATATTTTCTTTAACAACTGGATTGTCTTTTCTAATTTCTCTTATTGCAACAATATCTCCTGCTTTAACTAAATAAGAAGCAACATCTACTTTTCTTCCATTAACTTCTATATTTCCATGTGTTACAAGTTGTCTAGCTTGTGGTCTAGAAACTCCAAATCCCATTCTGTATACAACATTATCTAATCTGCTTTCTAATATTTGAAGTAAGTTTTCACCAGTAATTCCTTTTTTATTAGAAGCCATTTCAAAATATCCTCTGAATTGTTTTTCTCCAACACCATAGAATGATTTTGTTTTTTGTTTTTCTCTTAATTGTGTACCATATTCAGAAAGTTTAGCTCTTTTTTGTCCATGTTGACCTGGAGCATAATTTCTTCTAGTTACACTACATTTATCTGAATAGCATCTTGCGCCTTTTAAGAATAGCTTTTGACCTTCTCTACGGCATATTCTACATTGTTCGTCTTTATATCTTGCCATACAAATTTTACTCCTCTCATTATTTTTGGTTTTCTTATTATTATCTCTTTATAATTAAACTCTTCTTCTTTTTGGTGGTCTACAACCATTGTGTGGTATTGGTGTTACATCTTTAATCATTGTAATTTCCAAACCTGCAGTTTGTAATGATCTTATTGCAGCTTCTCTACCAGAACCTGGACCTTTAACATAAACTTCTACAGTTTTTAATCCGTGTTCCATAGCTGCTTTTGAAGCAGTTTCAGCTGCTTGACCAGCTGCAAATGGTGTACTTTTTCTTGAACCTTTAAATCCAAGTCCACCAGCACTTGCCCAAGATATAACATTACCTTGTGTATCTGTTATTGTAACAATTGTATTATTGAAACTAGAATGAATATGAGCAGCTCCACTTTCAATGTTTTTTCTATTTCTTCTAGCTACTGGTTTTTTAGTTACATTTTTAGCCATTTCTTGATTTTCCTCCTTTAAAATTTCAAAAAATTATGTCTTAATTTGCTTTTTTACTTCTACTTACAACTTTTCTAGGTCCTTTTCTAGTACGAGCATTTGTTTTTGTTCTTTGTCCTCTTACAGGTAAACCTCTTCTATGTCTTAATCCTCTGTAGCATCCTATTTCAGTAAGTCTTTTGATGTTTAAAGCTACTTCTCTACGTAAGTCACCTTCAACTTTGTATCCTTCCATAGCTTTTCTAATTTTGTTAACATCTTCATCTGTTAAGTCTTTAACTCTAGTATCTGGATTAATTCCAGCTTCTTTTAAGATTTTTTGAGAACTTGCTAGACCAATACCATAAACATATGTTAGTCCAACTTCTACTCTTTTTTCTCTAGGTAAGTCAACTCCTGCTATACGAGCCATAAATTTTTGCACCTCCAAATTATTTTGTTATTATAGTTTAATTAGTATAAGTGAAATGTAATTAAACTGGATTGTTTATATTAAATAAAATATAAAAACCAATCAGCCGCTACGGTTTTCATATTTATTTACAATAGATTATGGGCTAAACTTTAAGTATTAGCCCTATTTTAAATTTAAAGTTATCCTTGTCTTTGTTTATGTTTAGGATTTTCGCAGATTACTCTGATAACTCCTTTTCTTTTAATAACTTTGCATTTTTCACACATTTTTTTAACTGATGGTCTTACTTTCATTTTTTTCACCTCTGCTTTAAATATTTTCTAATATTTTTAGTTATAAGATTTATATAAAATATGTAGATTATCTACATAAGTGGGTTCTGTTTATTTAGCACGCCATGTAATACGTCCTTTACTTAAGTCATATGGAGATAATTCTAATTTAACTCTGTCTCCTGGTAATATTTTTATGTAATTCATTCTTAATTTTCCAGAAATATGTGCTAAAACTTGATGTCCATTATCTAATTCGACTTTAAAATTTGTATTTGGTAAAGTTTCTATAACTGTACCCTCAACTTCAATTACATCTTCTTTTGACAAGATTTTTACCTCACTTTTTTAAACTTTTTATTGCAAAAGTCAGCAATAAGCTAATATAGTATATAATAGTTTTAAATTTTTGTCAATATTTCAGGTTCATTTTCTGTTATTAAAATTGTATTTTCATAATGTGCACCATTTGTTCCATCTTCTGATACAATTGTCCACCCATCATCTAATTCTAGTATGTCTCTATTTCCGGCTATCACCATAGGTTCTATGCAAATAGTCATACCCGGTTCAAGTCGCATTCCTCTTCCAGATTTCCCATAATTTGGAATACCTGGGTCTTCATGCATTTGTCTTCCAATTCCATGTCCTTGGAATTCTCTTAAAACACTAAATCCATTTTTGGTAACAAATTCATAAACTGCGTTTGAAATATCTCCAACTCTATATCCTTTTTTTGCAAATTTCAATCCTTCAAAAAATGCTTGTCTTGTTACTTCAACTAATTTCTGGTCTTCAACTGAATTAGGTTTTCCTACTATATATGTTCTAGCAGCATCTCCATTAAATCCATCTTTTAAAACCACTAAATCAATTGATATAATGTCACCTTCTT
Organism: uncultured Clostridium sp.; assembly: GCA_947303785.1. Lineage (GTDB taxonomy): Bacteria > Bacillota > Clostridia > TANB77 > CAG-508 > UMGS1994. The sequence goes on along the minus strand of CAMYZH010000023.1, from coordinate 12,080 downwards.
TAAGGATAACATGTTTTGAAGGAATACCATGAATTATTTCATCATTTACTGATGCACATATTGAACCTGGAAAATTTGGCACCCCAGGTATTCCACTTGGAAAATTTTTTTCAGCAGGTATACCACCATTTTCTCTTATATATTTTTCAGCAATTTGGTCTAGTTCATATGTTGAGATTCCAGGTCTAATTGCATTTTTTAAAACCTCATGAACTTCTGCTGTAAGCTTACAAGCCTCTCTCATTAATTCAATTTCTTTTTTAGATTTTATTGTTACCAACCTTTGACCTCTTTTCTAATTATTTGTAAATTTTTCAATTACCATATCTGCAGCTTCTTTTGCCATAATCCCTGTAGTTTCAGAAAGTTCAATTCTGTATAATTTATTTTGTTTTTCATAAAAATCTTCTAATGGTTTAGTTTCTTTTTGATATATAGAAATTCTTTTTTCTGCCTTTTCTAGTGTATCATCATCTCTTTGATAAAGCTCTCCTCCACAATTATCACAAATCCCATCAACTTTTGGTTTGTTTAATCTTGTATTAAATATTGCTTTACACTTTGAACATATTCTTCTTGTTATGATTCTGTCAATTAACTCTTGTTTTGGTGAATTAAGATCAACAACTAAATCAACTTGTTTTCCACTTTCTTTCAAAATCTCATCTAGTGCTACTGCTTGTGATTCTGTTCTAGGAAATCCATCTAGTATAACACCTTTTTCAACATCTTTTTCATTTAATCTCTCTTTTATCATTTTTATAGTTAACTCGTCTGGTACTAGATTTCCATTCTTTAAATAAGAATTAATCTCTCTTCCAAGTTCGGTATCTTCCGCACTATATTTTCTAAATATATCACCACTTGAAACATGAGATATTCCTAATTTTTCTTTTAATATTGAAGATACTGTTCCTTTGCCTGTTGCTGGCGCTCCTAGCATTATAATTACCATAACAAATCATCCTTTCTATATATCATTTTCTAAACAGAAAATACTTCTCTGCTTGGAAAATAATATATCAATAGGATGCCTGATTAATCTCAGGCATCCCTGAATTTATTATTCTAAGAAACCTTTGTAGTGTCTTACTAACAATTGTGATTCTAATTGTTGTATTGATTCTAGGGCAACACCTACAACGATTAAAATTGCAGTTCCTCCAAATGCAATATTTATTTGTGTAAATCTCATAACTATAGGTATTACAGCTATCATACTTAGGAAAAATCCACCAAAAAGTGTTAGCTTACTTAATACAGCTCCTATGTAGTCACTTGTTGGCTTTCCTGCTCTAATACCAGGTATGAAACCACCATTTTTCTTTATTGTATTTGCAACTTCTGCTGGATTGAATGTTGCATATGTGTAGAAATATGTGAATCCTAAGATTAGCAACAAATAAACAATCGCATTTGCTATAGCAAATCCAACTCCAACTCCTTGTGATGTGGAAGTTGCAATTGAAAATTGATATAATCCACCTAAGAATCCAGATTTACCAATTGATTTTGGTGAAAAAATTTGGATTAACATTGCTGGAAATGTCATAAAACTACTAGCAAAGATGATTGGCATTACACCAGCCATTGCAAGTTTCATTGGTATATGAGTATTTTGTCCTCCATACATTTTTCTTCCAACAACTTTTTTAGCATATTGTACAGGAATTTTACGTTCAGCCTCTTGTACAAATACAACACCTGCAATTAAAATTATTGCACCAATTACAATTGCTAAAGAAATAATAAAATTAACTGTAGTAAATGGTTTAAATGCTAAATTAAATATTTTTATTGCAGCTTGAGGTAATCCTGAAACTATACCTACAAATATTAGTGTAGATATACCATTTCCAATACCTTTATTTGTAATCTCATCTCCTAGCCACATCAAAATTGATGTTCCAGTTACCAATGAAAGAACAAACATTATAGCAGTTCTAGCTCCTGGATTATAAATTATGTCAGGATAGCTTTTTGAATAAGATATATATATACCTGTTGCTTCCACTGTAGCAAGTACAAGTGTAAGAACTTTAGTATAGAAATTTATCTTTTTTCTGCCTTCTTCTCCACCTTCTTTTGTTAATTTTTCTAAAGAAGGTATAATCATTGCAAGTAGCTGTATAATAATTGATGCAGTGATATATGGAGTTATTGACATTGCAAAAATTGATAATCTTGAAAAAGCTCCTCCAGAAATCGTATTAACTAATCCTGCTAATGTATTAGTAGAATTTTTAAGTTGATTTGCAAGTTCTGAAGAATTAACTCCAGGAACTACGATAAAACAACCTAATCTAAATATTAAAATTAAAACAAATGTTAAAAATAATTTTTTTCTAACTTCAGGTGTTTTTAAAGCATTTTTTACTGTTTTAAACAACTTATACCACCTCAATCTTTCCGCCAGCGGCTTCTATTTTTTCTATTGCTGTTTTTGTAAATCTTTTAGCTTTTACATTAATTGGTCTATCTATTGTTCCAGTACCTATAATTACGATACCATCATTAATTTTTCCAATAATACCTTCAGCTAATAAACTTTCAGCTGTAGCTTCAGCACTCTTTGATTTATTAAGCATTGTTAATGTTACTTCTGTGTACTGTTTAGCATAAATATTTTTGAAACCTCTTTTTGGTAATCTTCTATATAAAGGTGTTTGACCTCCTTCAAATCCTCTTCTTACTCCGCCACCAGATCTAGCTTTTTGTCCTTTATGACCTTTTCCTGATGTTTTTCCTAAACCTGAACCGATACCACGACCAATTCTTCTTCTTTTTACTCTAGTTACTGCTGGTTTAATATTACCTAATTCCATTTTTGCACCTCCTTGTTTTGTAGTTTATAGTCCTTTGGACTTATATATTTTTGCTTACTTTAATCATACATAATATATTAAATCATAATTATTTTTTTTTATCAATTAAATATTATAAAATTTCAGAAACTTTTTTTCCTCTTTTTTTAGCAACTTCTTGGATTGTGCTCATATTCTTTAATGCTTCTATAGTAGCATATACAACATTTCTTGGATTATTTGTTCCAATAACTTTAGTTTTAATATCTCTATATCCAGCAAGTTCTAGAACTGGTCTAACACTACCACCAGCTATAACACCAGAACCTTCAGCACCTGGCTTTAATATAACTGTTGCAGCTCCAAATTTTCCAATAAATTCATGAGGAATTGTTGTTCCAACGATAGGAACTTCTACTAAATTCTTTTTAGCTTCGTCTATAGCTTTTTTGATTGCATCTGGAACTTCTGATGCTTTTCCGTTTCCAACACCAACACGTCCTTGTTCATCTCCTACTACAACTACAGCACTAAATCTAAAAGTTCTACCACCTTTAACAACTTTAGCAACTCTGTTAATAGCTACTACTTTCTCTTTTAATTCTACAGATTTATCTTCCATGAAACTATATGTTTCTCCTTTCTTTAAAAATTAGAATTGAAGTCCGCCTTCTCTTGCAGCTTCAGCAACTTCTTTAACTACACCGTGATATACATATCCGCCTCTATCAAAAACAACTGTTGTTATATTATTTGCTTTTGCTCTTTTTGCAATTAATAGACCAACTTCTTTAGCTGCTTCTTTATTAGCTTTTTTTGTATTAACTTCTTTATCAAGTGTTGATGCTGATGCAAGGGTTACTTGCTTTTCATCATCTATTATTTGAACATAAATGCCTGTATTGCTTCTGAAAACGCAAAGTCTTGGGCACTCTGCTGTTCCAGATATTTTTCTACGAACTCTTTTATGTCTTCTAACTCTTTCAAGCTTTCTATTAGTCTTTGTAACCATAATAAGCTCCTTTCTACAAAATTATTTTTATTTTTTACCAGCTTTACCTTCCTTACGTCTAATAGTTTCTTCAGCATATTTAATACCTTTACCTCTATAAACTTCAGGTGGTCTTTTAGTTCTAATAACTGCAGCTGTTTGTCCAACTTTTTCTTTGTCAATACCTTTTACAATTATTTCATTTGGATTTGGAACTTCAAATGTAATTCCTTCTGGTTCTTCCATTTCTACAGGATGAGAATAACCTAATGTTAGAACTAATTTCTTTCCTTGTTTTTGTGCTCTGTAACCAACACCATTAACTTCTAATTTTCTTGTAAACTCATTTGTAACACCTTCGATCATGTTATTAATTAAAGTTCTTGTTAAACCATGAAGACTTCTATTTTCTTTTAAGTCATTAGGTCTTTTTACAGTAATAACATTTGCATCGATTGTTACTTCCATATTTCTATGTAGATCTCTTTCTAATGTTCCTTTTGGTCCTTTAACAGATATATGATTTCCATCTAATTTAACTTCAACACCTGCTGGAACATTAATAGGTTTGTTTCCTATTCTTGACATTTTCTTTACTCCTTTTCTTTAAATTTTCTGCCTTAGCTTAAATTATTTTAAAGACATTTTACCAGATATAAGCTAATACTTCTCCGCCTACACCTAGCTCTCTAGCTTTTTTATCTGTAACTATTCCTTTAGAAGTAGATATTAAAGCTGTTCCTAAACCATTTAATACTTTTGGTAATTCATCTTTAGATGCATAAATTCTAAGACCTGGTCTAGATATTCTTCTTAATCCTGAAATTACTTGTTTTCCTTTTTCATCATATTTTAAGGTAATTCTTATAATTCCTTGATTTTCATTTTTTATTTCTTCAAAAGCTTTTATATATCCTTCATCTAATAAATTTTGAGCTATAGCTAATTTCATATTAGAAGCAGGAACATCTACACTTTTAAATTTATTTCTATTAGCATTTCTTATTCTTGTTAACATATCTGCTATTGGGTCTGTTATATTCACTTCTTTTTACCCTCCTTTTTCTTAATTATCAATTTATTACCAACTTGCTTTTTTAACTCCAGGTATTTCACCCTTATGAGCTAATTCTCTAAAGCAAACACGGCAAATTCCAAATTTTCTGATGTAAGAATGTGGTCTTCCACATATTTTACATCTATTGTATTCTCTAGTTTTATATTTTTGTTCTTTTGCGCATTTAACTTTTAATGATTTTTTAGCCATGATTTTCTCCTTTCTTGACTAATTTTTAAAAGGCATACCTAGTAAAGATAATAATTCTTTTGCTTCACTATCAGTTTTTGCTGTAGTAACGAATATAATATCCATACCTCTTATTTTATCTATTTTATCATACTCAATTTCAGGGAATATTAATTGTTCTTTTATACCGATTGAATAATTTCCTCTACCATCAAAAGAATTTGCTGATACTCCTCTAAAATCTCTAACTCTAGGAAGTGCAGTATTAAAGAATTTATATGCAAAATCATACATTTTTCCAGCTCTTAATGTAACTTTACATCCTATTTTTGCACCTTCTCTAAGTTTGAATGCTGCAATTGATTTTTTAGCTGTTGTAATAACTGGTTTTTGACCTGTTATTAAGCTTAAGTCATTAATTGCATTATCTAATGCTTTAGGATTATCTTTTATATCTCCTAACCCAATATTTATAACTATCTTTTCTAGTTTTGGAACTTCCATAACTGATTTATATTCAAATTTTTTCATCATTGCAGGAATAACTTCTGTTTTATAAGTTTCTCTTAATTGTTCCATTTGGATTTAAATCCTCCTTTCTATTTTTATTTTAATTTAGCACCGCATTTCTTACAAACACGTACTTTTTCATCATTTTCAATAATATATCCTACTTTTGTTGCTTTATTGCATTTTGGGCAAACAACATTTGCTTTACTTACATTTATTGCAACTTCAGTTTGAATTATTCCGCCTTCTTCTCCTTGTTTTCTAGGTTTAACATGTTTTTTTCTAACATTAACGCCTTTAACAAGTATTTTTTCAGATTTAGGAATAACTTCTAAAACTTCACCTTTTTTACCTTTATCGTTTCCTGATAAAATTTCAACAGTGTCTCCTTTTTTTATTCTCATCTAGGACTCTCCTCCTTCTTTTAAAATTTCGTTTTATTATAATACTTCTGGTGCTAGAGATAGTATTTTCATATAGTCACCATCTCTTAATTCTCTAGCAACTGGTCCAAATATACGAGTTCCTTTTGGAGTACCGTCTTCACGAATTATTACTGCTGCATTCTCATCAAATTTTAAATATGAACCATCTGCTCTTCTAACACCTTTTTTGCTTCTTACGACTACAGCTCTAACTACTTCTCCTTTTTTTACAACACCACCAGGTGTAGCACTTTTAACAGAAGCAATTATTACATCACCGATTTCGGCATATTTTCTATGAGATCCGCCTAAACATCTGATACACATAATTTCTTTTGCACCAGTATTGTCAGCTACTTTTAATCTAGTTTGTTGCTGTACCATATTCAGTTTTCCTCCTTTTTACTTTTTCCATTTATTTTATTACTGCTTTCTCAACAACTTCAACAAGTCTCCATCTTTTATCTTTTGATAAAGGTCTTGTTTCCATTACTTTAACTTTGTCTCCGATTTGACAAACATTTTCTTCATCATGAGCTTTTAATTTATATGTTCTTTTAACGATTTTTTTGTACATTGGATGTCTAACAGATGTTTCAACTTTAACAACAATTGTTTTATCCATTTTGTTAGATTCAACTGTTCCAATCAATGTTTTACGAAGATTTCTCTCACTCATTTATAGAGCTCTCCTTTCTAATTATTTTCTTTCAATTCTCTTTCTTTTAATATTGTATTTATTCTAGCGATGTCTTTTTTCACTTCTTTTATTTTGCTTGTGTTATCTAATCCATTTGTTGCTAAGCTAAATCTTAATTTAAATAATTCTGTTTTTAGCTCGCTAAGTTCTGTTTCTAGTTCTGGTGAAGACATCTCTTTAATTTTATTTATCTTCATCTTATTCATCACCGCCTACTTCATTTTCTTTAGCTAGAAATTTAGTTTTAACTGGTAGTTTATGAGATGCAAGTCTCAATGCTTCTCTAGCAACTTCTTCTGAAACCCCTGCTACTTCAAGTAATACTCTTCCTGGCTTTACAGGTGCAACCCAGTATTCTGGAGCTCCTTTACCTTTACCCATACGAGTTTCAGCAGGTTTCTTTGTTATTGGTTTGTTTGGGAATATTTTAATCCAAACTTTTCCACCTCTTTTAATATAACGTGTCATAGCAACACGGGCTGCTTCTATTTGGTTAGCTGTTATTAATCCTGCTTCCAAAGCTTGAATTCCATAATCGCCTTCATTAACAACTGTACCTCTAGTTGCTTTTCCTCTATTTCTACCTTTTTGCATTTTTCTATATTTTGTTCTTTTTGGCATTACTGGCATTATTCTTCTCCCCCTTCTGCTACTTCAGCATTTTTCTTTGTAGGAAGAATTTCACCTTTATAAATCCAAACTTTAACACCTATCTTTCCATATGTAGTATTTGCTTCATAGAATCCATAATCTATATCTGCTCTTAAAGTTTGTAGTGGTATAGTACCTTCTTTATAAAATTCTGTTCTAGCCATATCAGCTCCACCTAATCTTCCAGAAACTGCAGTTTTAATACCTAAAGCTCCTGCTTTCATAGTTTTTTGCATTGCTTGCTTCATAGCTCTTCTAAATGAAATTCTTCTTTCAAGTTGATTACATATGTTTTCTGCAACTAATTGTGCATCTAAATCAATATTTTTAACTTCAACAATATTTAGATTTACATCTTTACCTATCATTTTTTGAAGTTGATTTTTTAATTCTTCAGCTAAATTTCCACCTTTTCCAATAACTAGTCCTGGTTTAGCTGTGAATACATTTACTTTTACAAATTTAGCAGTTCTTTCAATTTCTATTTTAGAAATACCACTTATAAATAATTTGCTTTTTACAAATTTACGAATGTTATAATCTTCAACAAGGTAATCGCCATAGTTTTTATCACTTGCATACCATTTTGAATTCCAATCTCTTATAACACCTACTCTTAATCCATTAGGATGTACTTTTTGTCCCATGTTTTAAGAATCCTCCTTTCTTATTTAGTTTCTCTTAAAACTATTGTTATATGACTTGTTCTTTTTCTTATTCTAACAGCTGAACCTTTTGCAGCTGGTCTAATTCTTTTTAAAGTTGGACCTTGATTTGCGTAAATTTCGCTAACTACTAGATCTTCACTTTTCATATAATGATTGTTTTCAGCATTTGCTATAGCTGATTTTAACAATTTTTCAAGTATTTCGCTTGAAGCCTTTGGTGCAAATTTTACGATTGCTAAAGCTTCACTTACTTTTTTACCTCTAATTAAATCTGCAACTATTTTTACTTTTCTAGCAGAAATTCTTGCATAATTAAGTGAGGCTCTTGCTTCATGAACTTGAACATTTTCATCCATCTACTTGTTCCTCCTTTTTAGATTTACGTTTTTATTAAGTATTTAACTTATATTTATTTTGCAACTTTAGATGTTTTGTCTCCACTATGTCCTTTAAAAGTTCTAGTAACAACAAATTCTCCTAATTTATGTCCTATCATTTCTTCTGAAATATATACTGGAATATGTTTCCTACCGTCATGAACTGCTATTGTATGTCCAACCATTTGTGGATATATTGTAGAAGTTCTAGACCATGTTTTTAATACTTCTTTTTTACCACTTTCATTCATAGCTTCAATTCTTTTCATTAATTCTGGAGCTACAAATGGTGCTTTTTTGCTTGATCTTGACATTATCGAATTTCTCCTTTCTCAATTGATAATATATTCGAAGTACTGGTAATTATAAATTACCTAAAAATTATTTTCTTCTCTTTACAATAAATTTATCAGTTGTTTTATGTTTCTTTCTTGTCTTATATCCAAGTGCTGGTTTACCCCAAGGAGTAAGTGGTCCAGCGTGTCCAACTGGAGCTCTACCTTCACCACCACCATGTGGGTGATCTACTGGGTTCATAACAGAACCTCTAACAGTTGGTCTTATTCCCATGTGTCTAGTTCTTCCAGCTTTACCTAATTTGATATTTTCATGATCAGAGTTACCAATAACTCCTATTGTAGCTCTACATCTAGCTAATATTAATCTCATTTCTCCTGATGGAAGTCTAACATGTGCGTAAGCACCTTCTTTAGCCATTAATTGGGCTGATTGACCTGCACTTCTAACTAATTTTCCACCTTGTCCTGGATTTAATTCGATATTGTGTATTAATGTACCAACTGGAATGTTTTCAATTGGTAAGCAATTTCCTGCTTTTATATCTACATTTTTTCCAGCAACAACTGTATCTCCATCTTTTAATCCTTGAGGAGCTAATATATAAGCTTTTTCTCCATCTTTATATTCGATTAAAGCTATATTACTGCTACGGTTTGGATCATATTCAATACCAATAACTGTTGCTTCAATATCTTCTTTGTTTCTCTTGAAATCAATAATTCTATATTTTTGTCTGCTTCCACCACCTTGATGACGAACTGTAATTCTACCATATGAATTTCTTCCTGAGTTCTTTGCTTTTTTAGCTAATAATGATTTTTCAGGAGTTTTCTTTGTAACTTCTTCATATGTAGAAGTTGTCATATTTCTTCTAGATGGTGTATATGCATTATAATGTTTAATTCCCATTTTTATTTTCTCTCCTTTTTATTTATTATCCGAGTTATTTCTCGATATTTTATTATTTTTAGGCACCCATAAATTCTTCTATTGAAGAATTGTATTTTTTAGTACCTTTTGCTTCTTTTCCACCTTTTTTAGTATAAGTGATTGTTTGTGGATCTGTATCTATGAATACAATTGCTTTTTTCCAGCTAGCTGTTTTTCCTTGATGTACTCCAACTCTTTTTTCTTTTCCATCAATATTCATTGTATTTACTTTTAATACTTTTACATTAAATAATTTTTCAACAGCTCTTTTTATTTCTGGTTTTGTTGCATTTTTTGCAACTTTGAAAGTGTATCTTCCTTCTTCTAATCCATCATTACTTTTTTCAGTAATTATTGGTTTTATGATAATATCTTCAGCTACCATCTTATACATACACCTCCTCTAATTTTTTAACTGTGTCAAGTGTAAGAACTAGTTTATTGTATTTTAATAAATCATATACATTAACTGTATTTACTAATGTAGTTTTTACACCTTCTATATTTCTTGCTGATTTTTGAATTACTTCATTTTTTTCAGGTAACATTATTAATGTTTTTCCTTCGATTTTATTGTTTTGTAATGCACTTACCATTTCTTTTGTTTTTATTTCTTTTAATGGTAGTTTATCAATTACAACTATATTATTTTCTAATACTTTAGAACTTAATATAGATTTTACAGCTAATCTCTTTTCTTTTTTATTAACTCTATATGTATAGCTTCTTGGTTTTGGTCCTAATGCTATACCACCTTTAATCCATTGTGGAGCTCTTATACTTCCTTGTCTTGCTCTACCTGTTCCTTTTTGTCTCCAAGGTTTTCTACCTCCACCACTAACTTCAGATCTTGTTTTAGTACTTTGTGTACCTTGTCTTTGATTAGCTAAGAAATTAATTAATACACTGTGAACTACTGCTTCATTTGGTTCAATTCCAAATATCTCTTCTTTTAATTCAACTGTACTAACTTTCTTTCCTTCAACATTATATACATCTATTGTAGGCATTTACTGTTCCTCCTTTCTCTTACGCTAACGCCTTTACGGTATCTTTTATTTTTAAGATAGATCCTTTATTTCCTGGAACACTACCTTTTACTAATATTACGTTTTTGTCTAAGTCAACTCTAACAACTTTTAGGTTTTGAATTGTAACTGTTTCAACTCCCATATGTCCTGGTAATTTCTTTCCTTTAAATACTCTACCTGGAGTTGAGCAAGGTCCCATAGATCCTGGTCTTCTATGATACATTGAACCATGTCCCATAGGTCCTCTGTGTTGACCATGTCTTTTGATAACGCCTTGGAATCCTTTTCCTTTAGTTGTTCCTTGAATATCAACTGAATCTCCTGTTACAAATATATCAGCTTTTATTTGATCTCCTACTTTTACATTTGAGATATCTTCTAATTTAAATTCTCTTAAATGTTTTGTTGGAGTAACTTTAACTTTTGTAAAGTGTCCTTTTTGTGGTTTGTTAATTTTATTTTCTTTTACAGCTCCGAAACCTAATTGAACAGCGTTATATCCATCAGTTTCTTCTGTTTTAACTTGAACAACACTACATGGACCAGCTTCGATAACTGTTACTGGTATTACATTTCCGTTTTCATCGAAAATTTGTGTCATTCCGACTTTTCTACCAATTATTGCTTTCTTCATTTTTATTTTCCTCCTAACTATTGGCTACTCACTATTTTAAGTAGCTTGGTTTGATGTTACATATAATATGTAATAATTATAATTTAATTTCGATTTCAACACCTGCTGGTAACTCAAGTTTCATTAAGCTATCAATTGTTTTTTGTGTTGGATAAAGAATATCGATAACTCTTTTATGTGTTCTCATTTCAAATTGTTCTCTAGAATCTTTATGTTTGTGTGGAGAACGTAAAATTGTTATAATTTCTTTTTCTGTTGGAAGTGGAATAGGTCCTGAAACTTTAGCTCCAGTTCTTTTAGCAGTATCTACTATTCTTTCAGCAGACTGATCTAAAACAACGAAATCATAAGCTTTTAACCTAATTCTGATTTTTTCACTTCTTACATTTTGGTTTGATGTTGCCATTTTGTAACCTCCTTAATAAAATGTAACGGCAAGTTTAAACGCACCCTGGTGTTTCTTTATTAACCATATATAAATCCAAGTTACTTTATAGTTTTGATGTTTTTTATCAAACTCTTTTGTATCCTGGATAAGTGTGCTTTTATCTCAAACTTATCGCCCGGTCTAAGCCAAGACATACTCTGCAGGAGTTCCCTCCACTTATGTGTAGCCACATCCTGCTTCATCGCTTCTCTTACGTTTCAATATTATACTATGGTATTTTTAACTTGTCAACACTTTATTCATTTTTTTCTCAACGTTTTTTTGCTTTTTATGTCAATATATTGAAATGTTTCTTTTTCACTGCTATAATTGTTTTGTTATTTAAAAAAATATCAATAAAAGGAGACTAAAATGGAATATATATA
>CAMYZH010000022.1 GCA_947303785.1 uncultured Clostridium sp. | reverse complement strand
ATACTAATTATCTTTTGAAATTCCGTTTTAATCTTAAAAGCTGAAATAAGTTTGTGTATAATATAGTTAAGTGTTTTCATTGTAGTTTGAAGGAGGTAAAATGAAAAAACATTGGAAACATATTAACTTTGAACAAAGGAAAACTATTCATTCATCTATTAGTCATAATTTTAAACTAATCCAGATAGCTAAATTACTTGAACTTGACCCTACTAGTATTTCAAAAGAGGTTAAGAGAAATCGTGTTCCGATTAAATTTGGTTATGATTTTAAACCATGTGACAAACTAAACAGATGGCCTTACGTTTGTGATAACTGCAAATTCAAATTTGGTGCATGCCATCGTAATAAGTTTAAATATGATGCCAAAATTGCTCAACAGAAGGCTAATGTTAATTTAATTAATTCTAGAAAAGGATTAGATATTAATAGTGATGATTTTAAATTATTGGATGAAATTATCAAAACTGGTATTGATGAAAAAAAATCTCTTTATCAAATTAAAATTGAAAATTCGGACAAAATTGATAAGTCATTAACTACTTTATACAGATATGTAAATAGTGGATTTCTTACTACTAAACGTATAGACTTGCCTTATGCTGTTAAATATAAACCTAGAAAGCATAATAAAAAGTATGATTACTCTAACAATTTCATAGACAGGAGTAATCATACCTATTTAGATTATCTTGCTTTCATACATCAAAATCCTCGAGCTTATGTTTGGCAACTCGACTTTCTTGGTAGTATTAAAACAGATTCTAAATCTATTTTATCATTTATTTTACCAGAATTGCAATTCTTACTGATAAATATAATAAATAACCCAAATTCTAATAAAGTTGTAAAATTTTTTGATAATTTAGAAGAGTTCATTGGAACTGAAAAATTTAAAGAACTTATTCCTGCTATACTTACTGATAGAGATCCATGTTTTGCTGATATTAATGGCATTTGCTTTTCCAAAATAACAGGTGAAGAACGTTGTAAAATATTCTTTTGTGATCCTTACATATCCTGTCAAAAGCCGAATATTGAAAATGCAAACAAACAATTAAGGAAATTTTTCCCAAAGAAAAAATCCATTAATAAATATAGTTCAAAAGATATTAAAGAGATAAATCAAATTATATTAAATACTCCCATTAAATCATTAGATGGAAATACTCCTAAACAAGCATTTATTAAAGTATTTAATGAAAAGTTATATCAAGAATTATTTAAATAAAATATAAACAAATAAGCTACAATGAAAACGGAAATAAGTTTAAAAAACTGACTTTAGTCGGTTTTTTTGTCATGCAAATTTTTACTACTTTTAAATGACATTTAAAGACTTATTTCCGTTTTCATATATAAAAATCAGAAATAAGTCTTGTAAATTCAATATTTTTAAATTTCACGGAATTAACTATAAAAATCTACCGTAAAATGATTGACAGGATTTATAAAAAAGTGTTGTAAACCTCAAAAAAAAGTGCTATAATAATTAGGCTATGAAAAAATTAAAGAATAAAGTATATAATTGGAAATTAAATATTGAAAAAGAACAACTAGAAGATGTAATTGACAGCTTAGAAAAAGGAAAACTAATTGTTTTTCCTACAGAAACAGTTTATGGAATTGGAACAGATGCATATAATGGTGAAGCTTGTAAAGAGATTTTTAAAGCCAAAGGGAGACCATCAGACAATCCTTTAATTGTACATGTTTCAGATGATGAAATGTTAAGAAAATGTGTAAAAAACATATCTAAAGTTGAACAAAAATTAATAGATAGTTTTATGCCAGGACCATTTACATTAATATTAGAAAAAGAAGAAAACATTCCAATGTCAGTTACAGCTGGGTTGAATACAGTTGCAATTAGAATGCCTGATCACGAAATTGCAAATAAAATAATATCATCATTTGGAAAACCTATAGCAGCACCTAGTGCAAACAAATCGGGTTTGCCAAGTGGAACAAAATTAACTGACATAATAGAAGAATTAAAATCAAATGTCGATATTTTTATAGATGGAGGAGATACTCAAATAGGCTTAGAATCAACAGTAGTACAAGTTATTGATGATATACCAGTTATTTTAAGACCAGGAAAGGTTACAGCAGAAGATCTTTTAAAAGTAGCAGGAAAAGTCAAAATTGATAAATATGTTTTAAATGAAGTTGATGATAATGAAAAAGTTTTAAGTCCAGGAATGAAACATAAACATTATTCTCCAAAAACATGTTGTGTATTGCTTGATACAGATAAAAAAGAAAAAGAAAAGATATTTAAATATTTAGAAAACAAAAATATTTGTGTACTTGGTCTAGGAAAGCCTGAAAAAGGAGCAGAATCAATTAATTATATTTCAATGGGAGATACACTTGAAGAAGTTTCAAAAAATATTTTTTCAATACTAAGAGATGTAGATAAGAAAAATTATGAATTGATATTAATTGAAAGCGTACCAACAGAAGGATTAGGACTTGCAATTATGAACAGAGTGGTTAGAACTTGTGGATATAATATTATTAAAAATAAAGATCAAGTGGAAAATTATTTAAAAGATTAGTACAAATCTTCTGGATAATCTTCAGTATAAGATGGATATAAATAGTAATATTTTATTCTAAATCTTTCGTCTTTTAAGAGCTTTCTATATTGCTCATTAATATTTTCAAAATTTTCTGATTTTGATGGATATTTTGTAATTAAAAATTTATATATACTGTTAAATTTTTTATCAATAGTTTGTCTTAATTGGATTTTATCATTGATATTTAGAGAGTAGAATGATAGTTGTTTTCTTATTTTATATAGATAAGAAATTAATCGTAATGAACAATTATACATTCTGCTCTTATTATTTTCTGTTTTACAATCAATAAGAAGTTCTTCTAAAAATTGTATAGTTTCTAAATTTTTATAATTAAAACAATTTTCAATATAATATTGATCAACTAATATTTTGCAAATAAGAATTTGATTTGAAATCTTTATGCTTGTTGAATTTAAAAATATTGATTTTGCTAAAGTTAAGGTATTTGTGTGTTCAGAAAAGTCAATATTTTTAAGTAATGATTTTTTTATAAATTTATTCCAAAGAGTTATACAGTTTTCAAAAACATGATTTGAAGAAGAAGTCAATTCTTGAATATAATTACTTCCAGAAAAAGTTTTTAAATTTTCCTTTGGAGATTTTTTTGATATTTCTAGAAGATTATAATAATCTGATTCTGCAAGTTCAAAAAAATCACAGCCTATTATTTCATTTTCTTGTTCTAAATTATAAATCAAATATTTAGTCATTGTATCTATATATATTTTTCCAGTTTCAGCAATCATAATAAATTCACCATTTACTTGAGATATAGCTACTTTGATACTATTGATTTTACCTAGTGCAGGTTGTGAAATTAGTTTGATAAATGGATATTTATCAATATATTTTTGAATAAGTTTTATTGAATTGTCAGTGGAACTATCATCAACGATAATTATTTCCTTATTTTGATAGTCTTGTGAAATTAAGCTTTTAATTGTTGGTAATATTGAGTTATTATTATTAAATACAGGAAGTATAAAACTTACTAATGGCATTTTCATTGTTTTTCTCCTTGAATCAAACATTCTATAGATTAATATTACTATAATTTTACTTTAAATATCAAGGGCTTTTATACTTGTTAAATCGGCTAAAATGTAGTAAAATAGAAAAATAGAAAATATGAGAGGTAAAATTGTATGTATTTAATTGTAGGTCTTGGAAATCCAGAAGCAGATTACTCAAATACTCGTCATAATATGGGATTTAATGTTGCAAATAAAATAGCTGAAAAATATGGAATTGATATTACTAAAAAGAAGTTTAAAGGATTATTAGGTAGTGGAACTATAGATGGAAACAAGGTGTTAATTTTAAAACCACAAACATTTATGAATTTAAGTGGAGAATCGGTAGTAGAGGTAGTTAATTATTATCAAATAGATTTAAATAAAGTAATAGTTATATATGATGATATTGATATAGAACCAGGAACAATTAGAATTAGAAAAGCAGGGGGCCCTGGAACCCATAATGGAATGAAATCAGTAGTAGAGGCGCTTAAATCAGAATCGTTTCCAAGAGTAAGAGTTGGAATAGGCTCACCAAAAAATCAATCATTAATAGAATATGTTATTGGCGCAATTCCTAAAGAAGATAGTGAAAGATTAAAAGACGGAGTAGATAAAGCTGCAGAAGCTACAATAGATATTATTAAAGAAAATATAGATATAGCTATGAATAAGTTTAATTAAAGTTTGAGGGGAACTATTTATGAAAGAACTTATAATATACGAAGAAAATGATGTACAAAAAGTTTTCTTGGTTGAAGATGGAATTTTAACTGAAAAATATACTGAATCAAAATCTAAAAAAAGATTAGAAGGAAATATATATATTGGAAAAGTTCAAAACGTAATTCCGGGGCTTCAAGCAGCATTTATTAACGTAGGGGAAAACAGAAATGCATTTATACATTTAAAAGATGTTTTACCCAAAAAAGATATTTCTAAAGAAGACAATTATGATTTTGACAAACATGATATATCTAAAATTATAAAACCGGGTATGCCAATTATTGTTGAAATAAAAAGAGATAGTTATAATAAAAAAGGTGCCAGAGCTTCTACTCATATTAATTTACCAGGAAGATATATAGTTTTGTTACCAAATTCAAGTATAGTTACAGTGTCACATAAAATAGAAGATGAAGCTGAAAGAAGTAGACTTCTAAAGATTATAAAACAATTATTACCAGATAATATGGGGGCAATAGTTAGAACATCTGCTGTAGGAGTTGAAGTGGATAAAATTGAGGCTGATTTAAAAAGGTTAATAGATAAATGGCAGGATATTATTAAAATTGAATTTTCTAAAAAGGATTATCCAAAACTTATTAGTAAATCTGATGAAATGGTTGATAAACTTCTATTAGATTTAATGGATAAAGATTTAAAAATTATTCATGTTGATAATGAGGAAATGCAAAAAGAAATAATAGATAAATTGAGATTATGGGATAAACTTGATATTAAAGTAGAAATAGATAGAGAAAATGCTATGATTCGTAATAATGTGGAAAAACAGTTAGAAGTAGCTGGAAGTAGAAAGATTTGGCTTAAAAGTGGTGGCTTTATTACTATTGACAAAACAGAAGCTTTGACTGCTATTGATGTTAATTCTGCTAAATATATTGGAAAAAAAGATTTAGAAGATACAGCTTTTTCAATTAATAAAGAATCAGCAATTGAAATTGCAAAACAGATTCGTTTGAGAGATATAGGAGGAATAATAGTTATTGATTTTATAGATTTAACGAATGATGATCACAAAAAAGAATTGGTTAAGATTTTTGCTGAAGAATTAAAACATGAAAGAACTAAGGTTCAAATTGAAGGATTCACAAAGCTTAATTTATTAGAATTAACTAGAAAACATATATATAGTGAGTAAAAGGAGAGATTTTTTTGAAGGTAGGTTTTGTTTCACTTGGATGTAGTAAGAATTTAATAGATACTGAAATGGGTATTGCTATTTTTAAAGAACATAAATTTGAAGTTGTAAGTAATCCAGAAGAAGCGGATATAATTGTTGTTAATACATGTGGTTTTATTGCTTCTGCAAAAGAGGAAGCGATTAATACAATTATAGAAATGGCTGAGTTTAAAAAGAATAATTGTAAATTTTTAATTGCAATGGGGTGTTTGGTTAAGCGTTATAAAGAAGAACTAATCAGAAGTATACCTGAAGTAGATTTATGGATTAGTATAGATGAATATAAAGATTTTTGGAAGAAGGTTGCTAAACTTGTTTCATCAAATGATAAAACAGAAACCTACATGGATTATAGAAATAGAGTAATTACAACAGGAAATAAAATGGCATATTTGAAAATAGCAGAAGGATGTGATAATTTTTGTACATATTGCGCAATTCCTAATATTAGAGGAAGATTTGAAAGTAGGAAATTTGAAGATATAATTAATGAGGCTAAACAGCTTGCAGAAAATGGTTATGAGGAAATTATTGTAATTGCTCAAGATACTACTAAATATGGAATTGATTTGTATGGAAAATATAGACTTCCAGAGCTTTTAGAAGAACTTGCTAAAATAGAAAAAATTCATTGGATAAGATTTTTATATGCTTATCCAGAAAGTATTACTGATGAGTTAATTGAAGTTGTAAAAAAAGAGGATAAAATTTGTAATTATTTCGACATTCCTATTCAACATTTTTCTGATGGAATTTTGAAAAAGATGAATAGAAAAACGACAGGTAATCAGATTACTAGAACAGTTAAAAAAATTAGAAAAGAATTGCCTGATGTTATTTTAAGAACTAGTATTATCGTTGGTTTCCCTGGTGAAAGTAAAGAGGATTTTGAAATATTAAAAAACGCTATTGAAAAATTGAAATTTGATAGACTAGGCTGTTTTACTTATTCAAAAGAAGAGGGGACTCCTGCTTCTAAATTTTTAGATCAAATTCATTATAAAACTAAAGAAAAAAGAAAATCTATTATTATGGAAATTCAAAAAGATATTTCAAAACATAAAATGGAATCTAAGGTTGGAGATATTTATGAAGTATTAATTGAAGATATATCTGATGATGGTTTATTTATGATAGGTAGGTCATATATGGATTCTCCAGACACTGATGGTGTTATTTATATTAGTAATGCGGATGAAAATATGATTGGGAATTTTGTGAAATGTAAGATTGTAGCGTTTGAAGAATATGATTTATATGCAGAAGTGGTTTAATAGTACTTTTAAATAAAAAAAGATGTCAAAAGACATCTCTTTTTTATATTAATCTACTCTTTCGTGACCTTTATTAATATCAACTCCGTGTTTCGTTCTAGTTAGAGGTACAGCTTGTGTTTGTTTTGGTAATTGGTCATCAGATACTTTAAAAGGATCTTTAGGAGCTTTAGGATTTCTAGGATTTGCTAATTTATTAATGCTATCGAGTGCTATATTAAAAAAAGCCTCGATTCTAAACAATTCTTTTGTTGACATTCCTAAAGATTTTGCAAGACTTTCAATCTTTCTTTCTGAACTAGTATCTTCTGGAGAATAAACCATTCCAGATTCTGGATTGATAAATATATTATAAAGAGCAGAATGTTTTACCAAATCTTTTATTCTATTAATTAATTTTGAAAAGAAGGATGATTTCTTTTCTTTATATATTGTTTCCATAATTAAATTCCTTTCACAAAATACAAATTAATTATAGCACTAAATTGCTGAAAAATCAATAGCTTTTGCGTCATTTATCCATTTTTTTGAAAATTATTTAATAGTATTTGTAATTCATTATAATCAGATATAATTAACAATGTAAAGCCAAATAATTTTTAAAATCAAATAGTGTGCTTTTATTGACACAGCTTGAATTTCATGTAATAATATAATGTGTAAAAAATAGATTAGAAAGGATAAATATGAAACTAGATAATACAAAATCCATAATTGAATCTGTTCTATTTGCTGCTGGAAGAGTTGTTAAAAATACAGAACTTGCGACAATTTTGGAAATGACTCCTGCAGAAGTTGATGAAATTATACAAAATTACAAAAAAGATTTTGAAACAGAAGAAAGAGGAATAGAAATAATAAAAGTTGATGATGGCTATCAATTAACAACTAAAAAGAAGAATTTTGAATATTTAATTCAGATTTTTGATAATAGGGCCAAACCTACGCTATCAACGGCTGCATTAGAAACATTATCTATAATAGCATATAATCCTAGAATTACGAGAGCTGAGATAGAGGCTATTAGAGGGGTTAACTCTGATGGTACTATTTATAGATTATTAGAATATAATTTGATTGAAGATGCTGGAAAGTCTGATGCTCCAGGCAAGCCTACAACTTATCGAACGTCTCAAGATTTTCTTAAAATGTTTGGAATTTCTAATTTGGATGAGTTACCAGAACTTCCTAGATATAAGTTAGATGAAAATGAGCAAATTATATTAGAAGAAATAGAGGCTCCTACTCCCCAAGGGGGTATAGAAAATACAGAAAATGAATAAAAAAGAAAAGGAGCTTAAAAATGAGTAATAAAGATAATAAAGATTTTGTACAAGAGATAACAAATATAGATGAAGATTTTGCACAGTGGTATACTGATATTGTTCTTAAAGCTGAACTTGCAGATTATACTGATGTAAAGGGATTTATAGCGATAAAACCTTATGGATATGCAATTTGGGAAAATATCCAAAAATATGCAGATGAGAAATTTAAAGCAAATGGTGTGAAGAATATGTCAATGCCAATGCTTATTCCAGAAAGTTTATTAAATAAAGAAAAAGAACATGTTGAAGGATTTGCACCTGAAGTTGCTTGGGTTACAATAGGTGGAGGAGAAGAATTAGAAGAAAGACTTTGTATAAGACCTACATCTGAAACTATAATTTCGAAAATGTATTCTAAATGGCTAAGTTCATGGAGAGAATTACCATATTTATATAATCAATGGTGTAATGTATTGAGATGGGAAAAAGAAACAAGACCATTTTTACGTTCAAGAGAGTTTTTATGGCAAGAGGGACATACAATACATGAAACAGCAGAAGAAGCACAAGAATTTACTAAAAAAATGTTTGATGTATATAATTCTATATCTGAAGAATTGCTTGCATTACCAGCAATTAAGGGCAAGAAAACAGAAAGCGAAAAATTTGCAGGTGCTGAATATACATATACAATTGAAACTTTAATGCATGATGGTAGAGCTTTGCAAGCAGGAACATCACATTATTTTGGACAAAAATTTTCTAAGCCATTTGAAATAAAATTTCAAAATAGGGAAGGAAAAGAAGAATATGCATATCAAACATCTTGGGGAATTTCAACTAGATTTATTGGAGCTGTAATAATGGCTCATGGAGATAATAGAGGTTTAAAACTACCTCCAAGAGTTGCTCCAATTCAAGTCGTTGTTGTTCCAGTAGCTTCAAATAAGCCAGGTGTTCTTGAAAAAGCAGAAGAAGTTGCAAAATCGCTTAATAAATATAGAGTTGAATTTGATAATAGAGATCAATACACTCCAGGGTTTAAGTTTAATTATTGGGAAATGAAAGGTGTTCCAATTAGATTAGAAATAGGACCAAGAGATATTGAAAATAATCAATGTGTTTTGGTTAGAAGAGATACATTTGAAAAGATTACAGTTAGTTTAGATGAGGTTAATGAAAAAGTTGGTTTATTACTTGATGAAATTCAAGAAAATATGTTTAATCAATGTCTAGAAAATCAAAATAAAAGAACTAATGTTGCACATAGTATGGATGAATTTGAGAAAATTCTTAATGAAAATCAGGGATATATTAAAGCAATGTGGTGTGGTAATGAAGAGTGTGAAGATAAAATTCATGATATTACTGGTGCAAAGTCAAGATGTATTCCATTTGATGAAGAAAAATTAGATGATAAATGTGTTTGTTGTGGCAGACCAGCAAAACATATGGTAATTTGGGGTAGACAATATTAATTTTGTTAAATATTAAAACAAATGAGAAAATTGAAATTGGGTTTCAAAGGAGAAGAAATGAATAAGAAAAAGGCGATTATTAATTTTATTTTGCTACTTTTATTGATAGTTTTAATTGCTGTCATGTGTGTAGTTATTAAAAATAATAAAGGTAAAAAAAATAGTAATGTATCTAATGAAGTAACGATTAGAGAAATAAAGTATGGTAGTCAAATTTTACCTGTTGGTTATACTTCTGCAGATGTAATTGCTAGTAACTTCGTTCAAGCATATAATGAGAAGGATGGAGAATTTTTAATATCTATTATGGATTTAGTTGGAACTTATATTTATTCTGAATGTGGAAAAGATATTAACAAGTTTGACCAAATGTATGAAGATATTTTAGCTGTTGGTTCAACAAAATACTCAGATGAAGATTTCCTTATTATGCAATATAGCCTTCAAGCTGAGGAAAATAGAATGCTTGAAGCAATTTCTGAAGTTGATGTTCAATTAACATTGGAAAGTAATACTCAGATTGAGGATGTAACTAAATATATTAGCAAGTTTACAGCACAAATACATACTGAGTCTGAGGCAGAAGGTGTAAATCAAACTGATACTGTAGAGTTTATTTTATTAAAATCTGATGGTGCATATCATTTAATTGATTATTATGCAATTACAGATGAAGAAAATTAAATATATCAAATATAAGGAGAGACATGGCTTTGGTAGTCATGTCTTATTTTTTGTTCTATATTTTATAATCAAATCATATAAATACTATTGACAAAAAAAGATAAAAGGTATAAATTATTAGCAGACAACAAAGAAGAGTGCTAAAAAATAAAGGAGGTATATATATGATAAAACCATTAATGGATAAAGTGTTAATAAAAATGAAAGAAAAAGAGGAAACAACTAAAAGTGGAATTATTCTTACGGCAAGCAAAGAAAAACCACAAATTGCTGAAGTTATCGCAGTTGGCCCAGGAAGAATAATTGACGGAGAAAAAGAAGAAATGTATGTAAAAAAAGGAGATAATGTCATTTTAAACAAATATGCAGGTACAGAAGTTAAATATGAAAATGAAGATTATTTAATTGTTAGCCAATCAGATATTTTGGCGATTGTAGAGTAATAGTTTAATAAAATAGGAAAGGAATGTGAATAATATGGCAAAAGAAATTAAATATAGCGAAGATGCTAGAAAATCATTATTAGAAGGTGTTAACAAATTAGCAGATACAGTTAAGGTTACATTAGGGCCAAAAGGAAGGAATGTAGTATTAGATAAGAGCTTTGGAGCTCCATTGATTACCAATGATGGTGTAACTATTGCAAAAGAAATTGAGCTTGATGATCCATATGAAAATATGGGAGCAGGCTTAGTAAAAGAAGTTTCAATTAAAACTAATGATGTCGCAGGAGACGGAACTACTACCGCTACTGTACTTGCTCAAAAAATGATAAAAGAAGGAATTAGAAATATTGCAGCTGGTGGAGATACAATGGCAATTAAAAGAGGTATGGATAAAGCTACTGAAAGAGCAGTTACTGAATTAAAAAATATCTCTTCTGTAGTAAATGGAAAAGAAGATATTGCTAGAGTTGCTAGTATTTCTGCAAATGATGAAACAATAGGAAATTTAATTGCAGATGCGATGGAAAAGGTTTCTAAAGATGGAGTTATCACGATTGAAGAATCAAAAACTTCAAATACAGATGTAAAAGTGGTTGAAGGAATGCAATTCGATAAAGGATATATTTCACCATACATGGTTACAGATACAGAAAAAATGGAAGTTGTAATGGATAATCCATATATTTTGCTAACAGATAAAAAAATTAGTAGTATTCAAGAAATATTACCATTATTAGAGCAATTAATGCAACAATCTGGAAAATTATTAATTGTTGCAGATGATATTGAGGGAGAAGCTTTATCAACATTAATTTTAAATAAATTAAGAGGTGTATTAAATGTCGTAGCTGTTAAGGCACCAAGTTTTGGAGATTCAAGAAAAGATATGCTTCAAGATATGGCAATATTAACAGGAGCAACAGTTATTACCGAAGATCTTGGACTAGAATTAAAAGATACAACTATTGAAAATTTAGGTAGAGCAAAACAAATTAAAGTTCAAAAAGATAGTACGATAATTGTTGGAGGCAATGGAGACAAAGCAGAGCTTGATTCTAGAATAAAACAAATCAAAGCAAACATTAAAGAAACTACAAGTGATTATGATAAAGAAAAACTACAAGAAAGACTTGCTAAACTTGCTGGAGGAGTAGCTGTAATTGAAGTTGGAGCTGCAACTGAAGTAGAAATGAAAGAAAAGAAATTACGAATTGAAGATGCACTTTCTGCAACAAGAGCTGCTGTTGAAGAAGGTATTGTATCTGGTGGTGGAACAGCATATATTAATGTAATTCCAAAAGTTGAAGAATTATTAAATGAGGTTCAAGATGATGAAAAATTAGGAGTAAAAATTGTTTTAGAAGCGTTAGAAGAGCCTGTAAGACAAATTGCTACTAATGCCGGTTTAGAGGGAGCTGTTATATTAGAAAAGGTAAAATCGAGCAAAATTGGAATAGGGTTTGATGCTAAATGTGAAGAATATGTAGATATGAAGAAAGCTGGTATTGTTGATCCTACAAAGGTTACAAGGTCTGCACTTCAAAATGCTGAGAGTATCGCATCAATGATTTTAACTACAGAAGCATGTGTTGTTAATAAAAAAGAAAAAGGATGCAGTTGTTCAAATCATGGAGATGATTCAGGAATGCCTGCAAATATGGGATTCTAAAAGAAAGTGTGTCAAATGGGACGGCCTATTTTGACACACTAATTTTTTGTTATAATTGAATAATTTTAAAATTAAATATAGTGTGTCAAAATAGACCGTCCCATTTGACATTGTCATTAATTTAAGCAATAACTAGCAACCGCAACTTCTGTTACCACCACAACAACAGAATATTATAATTAGTAGAATTATAATCCATAAACAGTCATTGTCTCCAAAGCCGTTACCACAACCTCTATTTTCTGGCATGTTGTTTTCCCTCCTTTTTAAGTACAAAAGAGTTCCTAAACTCTTTATTTTGTAATCTCTTTAGTATGTTATATATTATGAATTTTTAAAATAATTGTTACTCAAAAATAAATAAAACTAGTGTACAAAATAGAGATAATAGTGATATAATACAAATCAGTAATTGTATGCAGAAATTTTGGAGGAAAATAAATGGGAAAAATTGTATTATTAGATGACTTAACAATCAATAAAATTGCTGCTGGAGAAGTTGTTGAAAGACCAGCATCTGTAGTTAAAGAAATGATGGAAAATTCTATAGATGCAGGAGCAACGAAAATTACAGTTGAAATAAAGAATGGTGGAATATCTTTTATTAGAATTTCAGATAATGGTAAAGGTATTGCAGAAGATGATATGGAAATTGCATTTGAGAGGCATGCAACTAGTAAAATAAGAGTAGCAGATGATATTTTAAAGGTTAAATCAATGGGATTTAGAGGTGAGGCTTTAGCAAGTATAGCAGCTATTTCTAATGTTGAAATGATTTCTAGAACCCAAGATTCAAGTATAGGACATAAAATAGTCATAGAAGGTGGAAAAATTATTAGTAAAGAAGAAGTAGGAGCTCCAATAGGTACAACAATTACTGTTAAAAATCTGTTTTTTAATACACCAGTAAGGTATAAATTTTTAAAAAAAGATTATACAGAATCTGGTTATATAGAAGATGCAATTTCACGTTTAGCTTTAGCTAATACTAATATTGCTTTTAAGCTCATAAATACAGGAAAGCCAGTTATTCAAACAAATGGAAATGGAAATATTAAGGATGTAGTTTATAATATTTATGGAAAAGATATTGCTGAATCTATAATTATTACTGAATACGAACTAGATGGAATTAAAGTTAAAGGCGTTGTTGGAAATCCTTCAATTGCCAGATCTAATCGCTCTAACCAAGTCTTTTTTATCAATGGAAGATATGTTAAAGATAGAACATTGAATGCAGCTACTGAACAAGCTTTTAAGCCTCATATTCCGGCTAATAAATATGGATTTGTTATATTAAATCTTGAAATGGATCCTTCTATTGTAGATGTAAATGTTCACCCAGCAAAACTTGAAGTTAGATTCGAAGATGAAAATAAAGTTTTTAGAGCTGTATTTCATGCAATACAAGAGTCACTAGAAAAGAAACATTCTGAAGAAAAAAGAATTGATACTCCAAAAGTTGAATTAGAAAATTCTGAAGCAGTAAAAGAGATGTCAGATCCAATTATCGATATTCAAGTTCAATCAGATGAAGTGGCTAAAACAATTATGGAAGACGAAAAGGTAGAAAAAAGAAGTAAATTACCATTTTTCAAAAAAGGGAAAAAAGATGAAGAAACACCAGAAGAAAAAGAGAATTTACTAGAAGAAGTATATAAATTCAGAAAAGGATTAGAAGCAATAGGAGTTTCAGAAGTTCCTACTACTTCAGTATATACGCCAATTTTTGACGAAGATAGTGAAAATGATGAAATTACTCCAATAGAAAAAAATGATATGGAAATTCCATCAGAAGAACAAGTTCAAGAAATGACAGAAGAATTAATTAAGCAAAGGCAATCAAAAGAAATTCTTGATGAAGCTATTAAAAATACTAAAATAGAAATAGATACTACCGAGCCCAAAAAAGAAGAAAATACTACATTTGATGATATGTATACCAAAATATTTGGTGAAAGAGTGACACCTACTACCCAAGAGGTTACTTCTAAAAATTTATCAGATAATGAGAAAAAAGTTTTTGAAGAAATAACAAGTTCAGTTAGAAATTCGGATGAAGTGAAACAAGACAATGAGATTAAAATTGATGAATTACCAAAAGAGGTAGAAGAAGCGGTAGAGAAAGAAGAAACAGTAAAGACAGAAAAAATAGAGCGAGAAGAAACAGCAAAGGTAGAAGAATTAGAGCAAGAGGAAACAGCAAAGATAGAAGAATTAGAAAACAATATAGATGAAAATCAAGAATCTCAAGAGAATCTGTTAGAAGCTATAAAAGAAACAGGAAGATTCGAAGAATTTGAAAAAGTAAAAACACAAGATTATAGAGTAGTTGGAGTAGCTTTTGATAATTTTATAATTGCTGAAATTGATGGACAAATGTGTATCATAGATGGCCAGGCAGCAAATGAGAAAGTATTAATTGATAAAATAAAAAAGAGTTGTAATTCAGATGAAAAAGATTCTCAAATAATGTTATTGCCAGACATTATTAGTTTAACTTATAAAGAAACAGAATTAATAAAGGACAACCTTGAATTGTTTCAAATGGCAGGATTTGACTTAGATGCTTTTGGAGAAAACACAATAAAACTAATTAGTGTTCCAACTATGTGTATTGATATGAATACAAAACATTTATTTTTAGAACTACTAGACGAAATGGAAAATTATCCTGAAGACACAAAAGATAAAAAAGAGAGATTTATTATAGAACTGGCACATAAAGTTTCAGCAAGATCAAATATGAAGTGGAATGAAACAGAGATTAAAGATACAATGGATAAACTTATGAAGACAGAAAAACCATTTAACTATGAAGATGGGAAAAGCATAGTTACTAAAATGTCAAAATATGAAATTGAGCGTAAATTTAGTAGAAAATAAAAGGAGGAAAGTTTTTGACAAAACCAAAAGTAATAGTTATAGCAGGCCCTACAGCATCAGGAAAAACATCGTTAGGAATTAAACTAGCCAAAAGAATTAATGGCGAAATAATATCAGCAGATTCAATGCAAATATATATAGATATGACAATAGGAACTGCTAAACCATCATTGGAAGAAATGCAAGGAATTCCTCACTATTTAATTGGTTTTATTTCACCTGATGAAAGATATTCAGTTGCAAATTTTAAAAATGATGCAGAAAAGAAAATAAGCCAAATCATAGAAAAAGGAAAAGTTCCAATAATTGTGGGTGGGACAGGATTATATATTGATTCTCTTGTTTTGGGAATAGAGTATCCTGAAATAGAATATGATGAAAAATACAGAAATGAGTTAATGAAAAAAGCAGAATCAGCTGAAGGATTGAACAAATTATATGAAGAGGCCAAAACAATAGATCCAAATGCTATTGAAAAAATTAGTAATAATGATAAAAAAAGAATTGTTAGAATTTTGGAAGTATATCATGTTACAGGGAAAACAAAGACTGAACTAGAATTAGAATCTAGAAAAAATGGCATTAAATATGATTATAAAGTTTTTGCAATCGGAATGGATAGAGAAAAATTATATGACAGAATCAATAGAAGAGTTGATATGATGATTGAAAACGGATTAGTTGAAGAAGTTAAAAATGTTATTAATAAATATAATAAGTTTCCAACGGCTATGCAAGGATTAGGATATAAAGAAGTAGTAGAATATTTAAATGGAGAATTTACTAAAGAAGAAATGATAGATATTATTAAACAAGAGACTAGAAGATATGCCAAAAGACAACTAACTTGGTTTAGAAAAAATAAAGAAATAGTTTGGCTTGATGGATTGGAAAGCCAAGATAAAAACATTGAAATAATCTTAAGCAAAGTTAGTGATTTTAATCTATAGAAGGGAATGATTTAAAATCGTGGATAAACAAAAGAAAAACGCTACGGCTAGAAAAGTTGTTTCTAAAATTTTATTGCTTATTACCACTATTATATTAATAATATATTTAATTGTTAATACTATTGGACTGATAATGAGCCCAACAGATACCTATGTAGTAGCAGAGGGAGTCTTAAATTTATCTGAAAATGTGGAAGCATATGTTATTAGGAATGAAAAGGTTTTACAAGGAAATAATTACATGAACGGCATGGAAAAGGTTGTTGCTGAAGGAAAAAGAGTTGCAAAGGGAGATGCAGTTTTTAGATACTATGTTAATGGTGAAGAGACAATTAAAAGTGAAATATCAGAACTAGACAAAAAAATAGTTGAAGCACAAAAAAATGAAACAACAATTTATAATACAGATATTACGACATTACAAGGTAAAATAAGAGCTCTTGAAGAAAAAATATATGAATCAAATAATATTGAGGAAATTCAAAATTATAAAAAAGAAATAGATGAATATACATACAAAATTTCAAATATAGTTGGTGAATTAAGTCCTTCTGGATCATATCTTAAAGATTTAATAAATCAGAAGGAAGAATTATTAAAAAAATTAACTAATGGTGCTGAAGAAATTAAGGCAGAAGAAAGTGGCACAGTTTCATATAGAGTAGATAATTTAGAAGAAATATTTACAACTGAAAATTTTGATTATTTATCAAGTAAATTTTTAGATGATTTAAATTTAAATACAGGGGAATTAATTGAGTCTAGTACTCAGAAAGGCAAAGTTATTAGAGAGTTCTATACTTATTTGGCTATTGTTATGGATTCAGATACTGCAATGAAAGCTAAAGTAGGAGATAATGCAAAAATTAAAATTGGAACAAATCAGAAAATCAATTCTGAAATTGTACACATTAATGAGGAAGATGGAAAAAGAGTAATTATATTTAAGGTCAATGACCTTCCAGAAAAATTAATTAATTATCGAAAAGTTTCACTTGAAATAATTTGGTGGGAAATTTCTGGACTTAAAGTACCAAATTCAGCTATAATCAATGAATCAGGCAAAAATTATATTGAAAAAAATAGATCTGGTCATTCAGCAAAAGTATTAGTAAAAGTACTTGGACAAAATGATTCTTATTCTATAGTTGATAATTATTCAGTTCAGGAATTACAGGATATGGGGTATTCATATGATACAATAAAAAATATGTACAGTATTAAACAATATGATAGAATTGATATACACAACAAATAATGTTACAGATTAATTACAACAAGATTAAAATTTTATAAAAATATGTTATTTGTTATTGACATATTTAAAAAAAAGAAGGATACTATATTTGTAATTAATTTTGAAAATAATAATTGGGAGGAAAATAAATGGCTAATGCAGTTGTAAATAAAATATTAGATTTTTTAGGAGTAGATAATGGAGAAGCTCAAGAGGATGATGAAATGTTAGATAATGAATATACATATGAGCCAGAAGATACTGCTAATGATAATGAAGAAGAAAGAGGAATTTTTAAAAGAAGAAATAAAGTTGTTAATATGCAACAACAAATAAAAATGAAAATTGCAAAGCCAACAGCTTTTGAACAAGCTGAAGATATTTGTGTTCTTCTAAGAGAAAAAAATGCTATAGTTGTAAATCTTGAATATGTAAATAAAGATGTTGCTAGAAGAATATTAGATGTTATTAGCGGAGCTGTAAAGGTTTTAGATGGACATTTTGAGAAAGTTTCAAATTCTATATTTATAGTTGCACCATTTAATTATGATATAGTTAACGATATGACAAGAGAGGAAATAAAAAATAAACTTTCTGTTTCATGGCTAAATAAATAAATAGGAGGATTATTATGCTTACACCTTTAGACATTGAGAATAAAAAATTTCAAAGACAAATGATGAATGGGTATAATGTAGAAGAAGTAGATGATTTTTTAGATGAAATTACTGTTGACTATGAAAAAATATACAAAGAAAATACAGAACTTCGTTCAGAAATGGAAAGAACAAAAGGAGACTTAGAGAGATACAGAAATATTGAACAAACACTACAAAATACTTTAGTTATGGCACAAAAGACTGCTGATGATATCAAAACACATGCACAAGAAGAAGCTGACAGCATAATAAAAAATGCTAGAGCTAAAATGCAAGAATCTGTTGATGAACTTACAAAAGAATCTGAAACTAGAAAAAGAGAATTTTCAGAAACAAAGAAACAGTTTGATATATATAGAGCAAAAATGGAAGCACTATTAATTTCACAATTAGAGCTTTTAAAAGATATGAAAGAAGATTAAATAAGATTACTTTACAAAAGATAAAAATGGGTTGAATTTTTTAATTCAGCCTTTTTAAATTGTAAAAAAATATTCTTGAATTGTTACATCTATTGCAAAAGAATTAAGCAAATGTTACAAAATTAAGTATTGTTTACATTTGTGTAAATCTTATTGACTTATTATTTTTTTAAAATAAAATATTTATATATAATATCGAGGTTTGTATATAGTATGAGAATTATAAGTGGAAGTGCAAGAGGAACTAAGTTATTTACCTTAGATGGAGAAAATACTAGACCAACTTTAGATAGGGTTAAAGAGCCTTTATTTAATATAATAAATTTTAATCTGCAGGATGCAATGGTGTTAGACTTATTTGCTGGAACTGGTGCCTTAGGTTTAGAAGCGCTTAGCAGAGGCGCTAAAAAGGCTGCTTTTTGTGATAGGAATTTTGAAGCGATACAGGTTATTAAAAGGAATGTAGATAAAACCAGATTTAAAGAAAAATCTATTATTATAAAAAAAGACTTTGCAAATGCATTAGAAATATTACAAAACGATGGTTACAAGTTTGATGTGATTTTTTTGGACCCTCCTTATAAAACAGATTATATATGTGAATCAT
Source organism: uncultured Clostridium sp. (assembly GCA_947303785.1). GTDB lineage: Bacteria > Bacillota > Clostridia > TANB77 > CAG-508 > UMGS1994. The sequence goes on along the minus strand of CAMYZH010000022.1, from coordinate 6,870 downwards.
TGAATTTAATTTTAAAAAACAATCTTACCTGTACTGGTGCATTAATAGTAGCAGAAACGGATGAACCAGAACGAGTAATAAATCAAATAAGTACTTTAAATATTGAAATATACGACACTAGAAAATATGGAAGAGCATATTTATTGTTTATAAAAGTATAGGGCTAGATATTGTGTTACATAAGAAAGGAATGGAAAAGATGGAAATATTCACTCTTTTAGAGGCAATTGAAGAAATTCTTGAAAATAGTAGAAAGATACCGTTTTCTCAAAAATATATTGTTGATAAAGATGAAATTTTAGATGTTGTTAAAGACATTAGACTTAAATTACCTGATGAATTAAAACAGGCAAAGTGGGTTAAAGAGGAGCGTACAAGAATAATACAAGAGGCTCAAAAAGAAGGAGAAGATATTGTAAAAGAGGCTGAAAATAGAATTATAGCCATGATTGATGAACATGAAATTACAAGAAAAGCTTATGACGAAAAACAAAGAATCCTTGATGCAGCAAGTGATATGGCAAAAGAAATGTCTGAAGGAACAAAAGAATATGCAGACAATATTTTAGCCGAATTAGAAGAAACTATTGCAAAATTAAAAGATAATATTATAACTGCTCAAGCTACTATTGATGCTGCTGTTGCTACAATTAAAAATAATAGAAAAGAATTAAAATAGAAAAGAATAGATATAGTAAAGAGATATTATTTAAGGGGGCCACTTTTTCATTATCCTCTTATTTGAGTATCTCTTTTTTGTATTTATTAGCATATTAATAATAAATTAAGAAATATGTAAAAAATATGTTACTTTTTTGTAACAAATATGCTATTTTTTTACTGTTCTGATATAATAATAAAAGACAATAAAATAGGGGGAATAATACTTTGGGTAGAAGAAAGAAGAGTAGTAAAAAATATACGCCAAAGAAAACGATGAATCATTTGAGCCCAGAAATGGTCATAATAATAATGATTTTAATTGGAATTATTTTAGGTGTAGTTATATATACAGGTGCTGGACAGATTGGTAGAACAATTAATCCAGTTTTAGGAGGATTAGTTGGGATAATTAAATATATTGTTCCAATTGGATTTGTTTTTACTGGAATAACGCTAATTAAGGAAGATAGCAGTTATGTAACAACAAAAATTGCTCAATTAATACTTTTTGTGATTTGTATAACTGTAATTATGCATGTATATAATTTTTCAAAAATTGGTATTCAAGGAAATATAACATTTGAAGAAATTGTAAATGAAAGTTATAAACTTGGAACTACTAATAAAGGTGGAGGTGCAATTGGTGCTATAGTTGCAACACCAATTACAAAATTAATTGGCTCATTAGGTACAGTACTTCTTTCAATTTTTGTTGCAATAATTTCTTTTATGTATTTAATTGGAATAAATCCGGTAGAATTTATAATAAATATTATAGATGCTAGAAGTGATGGCAAAGAAGAAAGAGAAGCAAAACGTGAAGCGCAAAGACAAGCTTTTGACGAAAGGCGTCAAGAAAGAAAAAATAGAAGAGAGCAAGCAAGAAAAACTGAAACGGAATCAGATAAAAATATTAAAAAAGAACAAGTTGAGTTAATGCAAGATGAAATAGTTATAAATCATTTTAATGATAGGAAAGACGAAAAGGAAGAAAAAAGGCAAAAATTCGGGTTATTTGGAAAGAAAAATGATGAAAACGGTGATTCCTCTTTAATGGTTGAAAAGAAAAATAATCCTGACGAATTAGAAAATATATTTAAGGAAGTAGAAGAAGAAAAAGAAGAAAAAACTAAAGCAGTTTTACAATTAGAACATCATACCCATACAGTTGATGATGAAAACTATGAAATGCCTCCAATTGAATTAATGAGTCAAGGAACATCTATAGCTAAGAAGAGTAGTAAAAAAGCTTTAACAGACACTGCTACAAAACTTCAGAAGACACTTTACAGCTTTGGAGTATCTGCCAAAGTCGAAAATGTATCTGTTGGACCTGTAATCACAAGATATGAATTAAAACCAGCTGAAGGTGTGAGAGTAAGCAAAATTGCTAAACTATCTGATGATATTGCTTTAAACTTGGCTGCTGAAAGTATAAGAATTGAAGCACCTATTCCTGGGAAACAAGCTGTTGGAATCGAAATTCCAAATTCAGAAAAAGAGGTTGTACCACTTAGAGACATAATTGATTCAGATGAATTTAAAGATTCAAAATCCAAAGTTGCATTTGCCTTAGGTAAAGGAGTTTCTGGAGATACTGTAATAACAGATATTGCAAAAATGCCTCATGTTTTAATTGCTGGTTCTACTGGATCTGGTAAATCAGTTTGTATTAATACACTAATAACAAGTATTTTATATAAAGCAAAACCTAGTGAAGTAAAACTAATAATGGTTGACCCAAAAGTTGTTGAACTTTCTGTTTATAATGGAATACCACATTTATTAATTCCAGTTGTAACTGATGCTAAAAAAGCAGCAGGTGCACTTGCTTGGGCTGTTCAAGAAATGGTAAATCGTTATAGCTTATTTGCGAAGAAAAATGTTAGAGATATAAAAGGATATAATGCACAACTTGAAAAAGAAGGAAATACTGAAAAAATGCCACAAATTGTGATTATAGTTGATGAGCTAGCTGACTTGATGATGGTTTCACCAAAAGATGTTGAAGATTCAATTTGTCGTTTAGCTCAAATGGCAAGAGCTGCAGGTATGCATTTAGTTATAGCTACACAAAGACCATCTGTTGATGTAATTACAGGTATTATCAAAGCAAATATTCCATCAAGAATTGCATTTGCTGTATCTTCTCAAGTAGATTCGAGAACCATACTAGATAGTATAGGAGCAGAGAAACTACTTGGTAAAGGTGATATGCTATTTTACCCATCAGGAGCATCAAAGGCTACAAGGGTTCAGGGAGCATTTATTTCAGACGGAGATGTTGAAAAGATTGTCGATTTCTTGAAGAAAGATGGTGAAACTGTTTATGATGAAGACATTTTGGAAACAATTAATAAAGCAAATCAATCTGATAAAGAACTAGAAGAAAATTCAGAAGATGATGAAGTAGATCCATTTTTGCAAGAAGCAATAGAAGCTGTTATTGAAATTGGTTCTGCATCTGCTTCATTAATACAAAGAAGATTTAAAGTAGGATATGCTAGAGCCGGACGAATTATAGACCAAATGGAGGCAAGAGGTATTATCTCTGGATATCAAGGAAGTAAACCGCGTGAAGTCTTGATGACAAAAGAGAGATGGCAAGAATTAAAAATGACTCCAGCTGGAAATAATAATCAAGATGAATAATTTTAAATAAAATTTTACAAAAGAAGGAGGATTTTAATATCTGATGAAGAAAAAGTTATTTTCTAAACTAAAAGATTATAATTATATTTTAGATAAGGTTTTAGAAGAAAAAAACTTTTCAGAAGATGCTAAAAACCTCCTTTTAAATATGATTTATAAAATTGAAGTTTCATACAAAGATTATGCTCAAATTAAAGGAATATATCAAAAAGAAAGTGAATATATTGATGAAATTATAAATATTATTTCAGATAGATGTAAATATTTATTTTTGATAGATCCCAAAAATGATGAAGTTAAAATGTTGAAACAACAAAATGTTTTGGCATTAACAAATGAAAGAGAAAAAAGAATCTATGCTTATCCTACAGAACTTGCTATTCTTTATGGAATAGTTGAAATTAAACCCAAATTTTTCTATATACCAAGAAATTATTATTATATAAAAAGTCAAATGCAAAGAACTTTGGTCCAAGGGACAATTTTGAATAATACGGAAGTTATTAGAAATTTTAATGGTTGGTCATGGAATTTAGCAGAAGATGAAAATATAGATCATGTATCAAATATTATTTATCAAGCAATTAGAATATTAATTGATGAAGATTTTCTTAAAATGTGGGAACAAGATACATCTGCTAAAGTAGATTTTATATATGAACTTAGAAAAGAATTGGTTGAGTATTATGGAAAAGAAAATAGTAGAGCTTTTTATTTAGCTATGACCAAATTGTTAATTGCAAATTCAAATAAAGAAGAAAAAAACAAACTTAAAGTAGAACTTACTAAAGTTGCAGAGGCTTATGAAAATATAAAAAATAAAGCAGAATATATTTATAGGGCTACAGAAGAGAGGAAAGCAATAGCAAATAGTATTGAAAAAATTGATGTATTATTAAATGATGGGAAAAAACTAACAAAAGAATTTATAAATAGAAATAGTAAACTTCCAGATGAAAAGAAAATATTTAATGTTGGTAGTTTAGCAGAAATTCTTCAAGTCGAAAGAGATAAAAAGATTAAAAGGATGAATGAACTAAATAAGCTTATGAATCCTACAGATTATGCTCAACTTAAAAATCAGATTACTGAAAAATTGCATATAATGTCTGCTTTAAGAGAAAAAAAGACTGTTAGAGATTATGAAATTGCTTTTTTAAAAGAAGGAATAAAATGCTTAGGTGCCAATATTGATAAAATAAAATCTAAGGAAGAAGTTTTAGATATTGTTTATAAAGTAAGGTATTATAGAAAACTTAGGGTAACTGAAAATGAAAAGGTCGAAGATATCAATATTTTAAATAATGAAATTCGAAAACTTTTAAAATATGTTATAACATATGCTTGTAAAAACAAAATATTTAATATTTTTTGTAAGGATGTAGAGGGAAATTTTAAAATTTATGAACAATTATTAGATGTTGCAGTTCCAAATTATGAAGACATCGATATTTCAATAAAATTAGAAGGTGAATTTTTAGAAATAACTGTATATGATAATGAAGTAATAGATAAACAAGCTACAATTGAATTTCATTACTCTAGTAAGGATTTGGGAATAAGACAAAAAAAACGCATACCAATGTATGTGTTATAGCTTTATTTAATAGAATAAATACAAAAGAAAGGATTAAAATATGAATATTACTTTTTTAGGAGCAGCAAAGACTGTAACTGGATCAAATTTTCTAGTGGAAGCTGCTGGAAAGAAATTTTTAGTAGATTGTGGAATGTATCAAGGAAAAGCGGCACAAGAGATGGAGAATTCAGAAGAATTTTTATTTGATCCACAACAGATAGATTTTATGTTATTAACACATGCTCATATAGATCACTCTGGTAGAATTCCTAAATTATATAATGAAGGATATAGGAATCCTATTTATACACATAGAGCTACAATGGATTTATGTTCTATAATGCTTCCAGACAGTGGACATATTCAAGAAACTGAAGCAGAATGGAAAAATAAAAAGAGAGTAAGAGCTGGGTTAGATCCACTGCCACCACTTTATACGGCTGAAGAAGCAGCAAAGTCTTTAGAAATTTTTAAACCTGTTGAATATGATAAAATAATTGATGTTGCCGATGGAATTCAAGTTAGGTTTAATGATGCAGGACACATGTTGGGTTCGGCAATTATTGAAATATGGGTAACTGAAAATGAAAAAACTGAGAAAATAGTATTTACCGGGGATTTGGGAAATAATGATATTCCTCTATTAGATTCACCAACAATGATTGACAAAGCTGATTATTTAGTAATGGAGTCAACATATGGTAGCAGATTACATATGAGAAATGACGAAAAAGCTAATATGTTTTTAGATATAGTTTCTGAAACATTGGATCATGGAGGAAGGGTTATAATACCATCATTTGCAGTAGGTAGAACTCAAGAAATATTATATGAAATAGATAAAATAAAAGAAACACATAAAGATGATGAAGAATTTCAAAGAAAATATGAACAATTGATGAAGACTCCGGTTTTTGTTGATAGTCCTTTAGCAATATCTGCAACTGAAATATTTAAGAAAAATACAGACTTGTTTGAAGAAGAGATAAGAGAAAAACTATTAAATGGTGATCATCCACTTGAATTTCCTGGCTTACAATTTACTAGAACTGCAGATGAATCAAAAGCTTTAAATGATTCGTATTATCCATCAATAATTATTTCTGCAAGTGGAATGTGTGATATTGGAAGAATAAAACATCATTTAAAACATAATTTATGGAATCCATCTAGTACGATTTTATTTGTAGGTTATCAAGCTCCGGGAACACTTGGAAGAACAATAGTTGATGGAGCAGATAAGGTTAAAATATTTGGAGAAGAAATTACGATAAATGCAAGAATAGAATATATTGAAGGATATTCTGGTCATGCAGATCAAGAATGGCTTTTAAACTTTGTTTATTCATTTTTGGAAAAACCGAAACACATTTTTCTGGTACATGGGGAAGAGGAAAGTCAAGAAGTTTTAAAAGGATTGATAGAACAAAATATGAAAATTCCTGTTACTATACCAGAATTTGGAGAAAAATATGAGGTTTCAGAAATTCCTAAATTAAAAGATAGAATTGAGTATTCTCAGAAAACAGAAGATCAATTCCTAAGGTTACAAATATTAGAGAAACTTGATAGACTTAAAGATGAAATTAATGATATGTCTCAAACTGTTCAAAATAAAAAAGTATCAAAAGAAAATTCAGATTTAGAAATTGAAGAATTAAATAATAAAGTTAAGAAATTAGAAGAGCAGATTAAAAATTTAATAAATTAATAAAAGGAGAAATGTATGGAAACAAAGTATTTTAATGATGCAATTATTGGAAATAAAAATATGACTGTAAGTTTTTCGAAAACTGGAGAACTACTTAGACTGTTTAATCAATCACCTGATTATAAACAATTTTTTGAAACATATCATGTTGGGGTAAAGGTAAATGATTCTGCTCTTATATATTTGCACAATGATATTAATAATAATTTTAGACAATTTTATATTGATGAAACTAATATTCTTACAACTGAAATTGTAAATACAT
>CAMYZH010000021.1 GCA_947303785.1 uncultured Clostridium sp. | reverse complement strand
AGAGCAAATAAATATCAACAATTAGGATATTTAAAAGCTCTATTAGAAACACCTACACAGTCAGGAATTGTACAAAAACCAATACTTGAAAATGTAAAAGCAAGTACAGGAACAAAGTATTATGACGAAGAGGCTGATGAAAATTTTATTTTAATAACTATCGAAGGAGATTTACCAGAATAAAAAGCAAAGGAGTATAGAGATGAGAAAAATAATTCTCACTATTGTTTTTATTGTAATTTTAATAGTAACTATATTAACAGTAACAATTGGAATTCCTGGAATTGTACATAGTCATACAGAATTAAGTAATCAAAAAGAAGCAACAGAGTCAAAATTAAATGAACTTTCAAACTTAAAAAACACTGAATATGGTGGAAGAGAAAAGTCATTAAAAAGAACAGTTAGCAAACATATAGAAATCAAAAAGAAATATGATCAAATAGCAACTACAGTGGAAAATACAGAAAATCCAATTCAATCAGGGCAAGCATATGACTTAAGCTACATTTGGGTTACTTTAGGAAATTATGCAACAGAAAATCAATGTGACTTAAATATAGAAGTATCACAAACAACAGACGATTCAGATGATCAAAATTATGTAACATGTGATCTTAAATTTCAAATAGTAAGTAGTTATGATGGAGCTATAGAATTTATTAATAATATTACACAAGATAGCCAAATAGGGTTTATACCAGAAAATCTAAAAATGTATTCAGAATATCAAACAGTAAAGGGCGTTGATGATGCTACAAATCAGGTAGTTTCAACAAAAAGATTAATGCTTGTTACAGAATTTTATAAAACTAACACGCAAATTTCAAAGGCATCTTTACTAAAAGTAGAAAATGAAGAAAGTAATAAATAAGGAGCATAAAAATGAAAAAAATTGTTAGAGAACTCATTGCAATGTTTATACTTTTAGCAGCTATAATTCTTGTATTAATAATGTTTTTCTTTGACTACATAAAAGCAGATTCAAATCAACCGCAATCAGCAACATATAAGATGAGTGAAGAAGAGAAAGAAATTTTAAAAGAAGAAGATGAATTAGAAGATTCTCAAAATAAAATTGTATTAACCTCAGGTTATACAGTTACAGAAGATGAGCTAAGAGAATATAAAGCTAGTGGAGAGTTAAAGACAGGACAAACTAATCCATTTGATGAAACACCGATTACAGATGTTTTATATGATGGAGAAGGAAATGCATATTATAAAGTAATTAACAATAGAAGTGAAGTTTCATCATCTACAAATCAGTGGTATGGAACTGTATCTGGAGATTCAAGAGGTATAACTACAACAAATGTGGTTACTCAAAATGGAAGTACAACTATTTCAACAAAAAATGATCTTCCACAAACTAGTTCTGTTGTAACTCCAACTGTTTCTTCAGTTACGAATCCTGTTGTTACACCAAGTACTACACCAAGTACTACGCCAAAGCAATCCAATAGTGCTTATGATCCAGTAAGAGATATTACTGCACCATCAACTGATAGTGGAAATTTATCACAAGCAACAGGAAAAAAATAAATTGGTTATAATTAAAAAAGATATATAACATTTTATAAATCAAGGAGGATAAATATGAAAAATGAAAGAGGAATTACATTAGTAGCATTAGTATTAACTATAGTTGTGTTACTAATATTAGCAGCTGTTGCTATTTTCATGGTAATGGGACCAAATGGAATAATAGAATCAAATAATAATGGAAATAAACTAACTATAAATAGTGTTACAAATGAAGAAAATGAAGAAACCACAGAAGAGACAACTGAAGAGAAAAAAGACGAAAATAGTGAAGAAGTAACAGAAGAAACAACTGAAGAAACCACAGAAGAACAGCCAGCTGCCTAAGAATAAAAAATACTAAAGAAGAAACATATGCAGCAAATCTGCATATGTTTTTTTACTAGGACACAAATTGAAAGGAATTCTAAATGAAAACTGTATTATATATAATAATTTTCATTATAGGAGTATTTTTTGGAAGTTTTGCAGCATTAGCAATAAGACGTATTCCTAAAAAAAGGAATATTACAACAAAAAAAACAACTTGTCCTCATTGCAATCATGAATTCAACTTAATAGATTCAATTCCAATATTGAGTTACATTTTTTCAGGTGGAAGATGTAGGTACTGTAAGAAAAAAATAAAAATAACAGATACATTAATAGAATTTGTTATGGGAATTGTTTCTGTCGGAATATATTGGTCAAATCATGCGATTTGGGGAATAATGTCACTAATGTCTTTAACTGAGTACATATATTTAATGATTTTTGCAACAACAATGGTTATTATTGCTGGAATAGAGAAAAATAACCAAAAAATTTATAAACCAATTATTTTTATAGGAATGATAATTGGATTGATACATATTTTATTTTTATACTTTTCTGAAAATGCGTCTGTTGTAAGTTTATATAGATATTTTGTTTATATGTTATTTGCTTTAGCACTAGTCATATATACAGGAAAAAACAGATACAATAAGTATAATTATATATTAGAAGTTCTTATTATTTGTATTTATATAAATATGTTCATAGTAACTGAAAGCTTTTTAATTACTTCGATTTTAACAATTATATTTATAGTAGTAGATTTAGCCTTTGAAAAAAATAGACATAGAGTAGATGAAAGTGACATTTTAGCCGAAAATAAAATTAAGCTTGAAATACCAATTGCTTTTTGGCTTTGCATATCATCGATAATAGCTATATTAGTACAAGGTATAGTATTATAGATAAAAAGAAAGGATGTATGTAATATGAGAATAGGAATAGACATTGGTGGAAGTCATGTAGGAATAGGCATTATAAAAGGAGAAAAAATCATTAATAGTAGTGAAAAAGTACTTACAAATAATGAAAAAAAAGATATAAAAAACAATATTGTTAAAATAATTATCGAAATGTTATATGAACTAATTGATAAATCAAATGTTAAATTAAAAGATATAGAATTTATAGGAATAGCATCACCTGGAACGATTAGTGATAATAAAATTATAAAAGCTACAAACTTAGGTATTGAAAATTTTGATTTAATAGGTGAATTACAAAAAAATATAAATTTGCCAATGCAAATAAAAAATGATTCTAAATGTGCAGCTTTAGCAGAAAAAAACTATGGTAACATGAAAAAATATGATGATTGTATTTTCCTAACATTAGGAACAGGAATAGGAGGTGCAGCATTTTTAAATGGAGAAATGCTAGTACCTAAAAGGTACTCAGGTTTTGAATTTGGCCATATGATTATAAATAAAAATGGATTAAAATGTTCTTGTGGGAAAAAAGGATGTTTTGAAACTTATGCTTCAATGAGATCTTTTAGAAAAAAGATTGCAGATGCATATGGAATTGAGAATAATTTTTCAGGAGATGAACTAAGATCAAAGTTGCTTGATATGACAAACCAAAAAGTAGAAAAAATTGTAGATGAATTTACAACAAATCTTACAATAGGAATTTGCAATTTGATTGACATTTTTGAACCAGAAATAATTGTATTAGGCGGTAGTTTTTCTCATTATGAAGATACTCCATTGTATAAAATATTAGTAGAAAAAATTGCAGATAAGAAAAATAGATTTAATGATGGGCAAATGCCTAAAATTGCTGTAGCTAAATTAAAAAATGATGCGGGTATGATTGGAGCTACAATTAAAATTTAAAGAAATTAAAAAAAAGTATTTACAAATTCTTAAAAAAGATATATAAAGAAAAAAAAGAGATAGAGGAGAGAATAATATGCCTGAAATTAAATTTAAAATTGTTGAAAAAATTGCTGTATTATCAACTACAGAAAAAGGTTGGAGTAAAGAGCTTAATTTAGTAAGTTGGAATGATAGAGAACCAAAATATGATTTGCGAGATTGGAATGAAGACCATGAAAAAATGGGAAAGGGCGTAACTCTTACAAAAGAAGAATTAGATAAATTAAAAAATGCAATTGACAATATTTAATAAAAAATAGAGGGTGTTTTGCCCTCTATTTTTTATTAGACACATTTTCTAAATTTTTACCATAACGTTTGATTTTTTGAGTTGTAGTTTTTTCAAATTCCTCCTGTCTAATTGAAACATTTTTTATATGTTTGAAATTAGGCAATTTTTCATTGATAGATTTAATTACATTATTAATAATTTTTGCAATATCTTCCTTTGTAGGTTTTTTGACTAATTGCTTAATGTTATTCATATTAGGTACAATTAAAGCAGTAACTTCTGTATCCTTTTTCTTTTCATTATAATTTCCAGTAACTAATACTTCTTCAATATAGTCATTTTTATGTAAAATATCTTCAAGCTCTTCAGGATATACATTTTTACCATTTTTGGTGATAATAACACTCTTATAACGACCTGTTACATAAAGCCAACCATTATCATCAATTTTTCCTAAATCTCCTGTTTTAAAATATCCATTTTTAAAACTCTCTAAATTAGCTTTTTCATTTTTATAATATCCAAGCATAACATTTGGACCTTTAACTAATATTTCTCCTATACCTTCTTTATTTGGAGAATCAATTATAAATTTAACATCTGGGATAGGAAGGCCAACAGCTTCAGCGCTTTGAAACCAGTCATTATTTCCGGCTACCAATGGAGAACATTCTGTTAATCCATATCCTGATAAAACTTTAAAACCAAACTTATTTAAGGATTTTACTAATTCTGGATCAATAGCAGATGCACCAACTATTAATTTCTTTAAACTTCCACCAAAAGATTTTTTAATTTTTGATTTTACTAATGGCCTAATAAAGAAAGGTAGATTATCTATGATATGTTTATCCTTTTTGAAATATCTGGCAGGTAAAGAACTTTTTAATTGTTTTAATATCTTTTCATTTAATTTTTCTAATAGAAGTGGAACACTCAAAATAATATTAGGCCTATATTCTATAAAATTTTCTGCTAAATGTTTTAATCCATCACAATATGCAATTTTTCCACCACTAGAAATTACGAGTAGAAAACCAAGTGTACATTCATAAGTGTGGTGGATAGGCAATATTGATAAAATTGATGTTGAAGTATCAACTTTTACTATACTTCCAATTGAAAAAATATTTGAACAAATATTTTTATGAGACAAACAAACTCCTTTTGAATTTCCAGTTGTTCCAGAAGTAAAAAGCAAAAAGTGCATATCATCAGGTTCGATATTGATATTTCTAAAGGGATTTTGGTCATTGTCAAGATGATATAAACCAGCACTACGAAAAGCATCAAACCCATAAAATGATTCATTATTAGATTTTAAATCAAAATTGATAAAAGAAATTTCATGGTCTATTTTTTCTAAATTACTATATATACTTTTTAGGTTCTTGTTATCACCCAATATTACACTTGATTCTGAGATATTTAAAAAATTAATAATATCATCAGATTGTAATTCTTTATCAATTGGGACAACAATTCCTACTATACAAGCTGCTAAATATGTTACAGCCCATTTATAACTGTTTTTTCCAACAATAGCGATTTTTTTGTTTTTGAAACCATAGTTTATCAAAGAAATTCCAATAGATTCAACATCGCGAACAAAATTATAATATGTTATATTATTTAGATAGCCCAAAGTATCTTTTAAAACAAATGCTGTTTGATTTTTATATTTTTCTGAAACAAAATAAAGCATCTCCTGTAATGTAGAGAAATTATCTCTTTTGAAATAATGACTTTGCATAAAGTCAAGTAAGTTAGTTTCTTTTTTCATTGAAAATCGTTCCTTTCAAAAGCTTAAATTAATTTTCTCTTTTGTAGAATTTTCCACTAGGTATATCAGTAAGTATTACTTGATAAGAGCCATCATATATAGTATTTATATCATTATCATCACTTAGTTTAATTGGTATTTCTAAATTACATATATATTCTTCATCTAAATTATTTATTATATGAATTGAAAAAGTGAGAGTATATTCAATATTGCTTAATAATATAGTTGAATCTACTAACAAGTTTCCATCGAAAGTAACAGCTGATCTTGTGTTTCTAATTATAAAGTTTTTAACTATATCTTCATTTATAGCTGAAAGAATAATAGGGTTAGAACAATCAGCGTAATAATTGTTTATTTTATCATCACTAGTATTTTCATCAATTACATTGAAATCTATTCTATTATTAACAAGATTTTCTTGATTTATTACTCCTATTCCTAAAAGATTTGGCCTTTTAAGATAAAGCTTTGGAGTTCCCTTATCAGGTAATTTAGGATAATTAATATTATCAATATAAAGACTCTTTATTGTGTTTTTTTGGGTCAAATCATCAATAGATACATGATTATCAATTGATATAACAATATCAGAATATTGAAAAACATTAAGATCCCAATAATCCTTTTGAGTCTCTAAATTATTTAAAGCATTTGCAGAAGAATAAATTTGTATTGAACTTATTTTAAAAATATTACTGTCAGTTGTTAAAGATAAAATAGTTTCTTCTTTAGTATCATTGTGTTTTAAAGAATTATTATGAAGAGTATTTATTAGAAATATTGAAATCATTACAATAAAAATTACTATAGAAAAAGCTATAACAGTTTTTATTTGCTTATCATTAAACATAAATAATTCCTTTCAAAATAATTTTTATGTAAAAATTATACAAGTATAATTAATATATAATAATTTTGAACATTATTCAATACATAATTCCAAAAACTTCAATTGACAATTAATAGGTATAATTATAAAATATACAAAGGAGAAGATGATGAGAAAACCAAAATATACAGTTAAGTCTAAAGGGGAAATCCTTAGGAAAAGAATAATTATATATGCAATAATACTGATTATATTAACATTAACTTTTGTTTTATGTTTTAAATCATTTAATAATGTGAAAGCAGTTTCAAATGTGGAAAAAAAAGTAGAAATTGTTAAAGAAAATAAGAAAATTGCAATGGAAGAAAATAGAAATATTATTGACGTTAGAGAAATAATTCGAGAAAATACAATAACTACTACCAAAAAAACATTAGATTTAGATGAGGTTGATTTAGATTACACAACTGAATATATAGAGAATTCAGAATTACCTAGTGGAACTATTAGAGTAATACAAGAAGGAATTGATGGAAGCCAAAAAATGGTAGTAATTAAATCTTATCAAGGTAATGAGTATATTGGAGAAGAAAGAATTCCAGGAGAGATTACAGCTAGCGCTATAAACAAAGTTGTTGAAATAGGAACAGGTGAAGGAATAAACAATTATATTCCTAAAAGTGGTGACTCAGTTTGGGCTACACCAGAACACGTAAAAATAAGAGAAGCACCAAGTAAAAAAGCTTCAGAATTGTTTTCTATGAATCAAAATGATAAAGCTGTTATTATGGAAGTTGTCAACAACAATTGGTTAAAAGTGCAACATTCAAACATTATAGGATATGTAGATAGAGCTTGTTTTACCAATATTAATCCAAATGGTTATACACCGATGAATTATGTAGAAGGTATTGAATATTCAAAAGAAGAATTACTATCAAATCTTGATTTTAATATGGATTTAACAATTCCAAGTGGACTTTCACTAAATCAATTCAGACAGATACTTTCAGGAAATCCAGGAGATACTCAAAATGTACTTGCATCAAATGCAGAGTTCTTTTATTATGCAGAGCATCAATATGGAATAAATGGAGTATATTTGGCTGCGATGGCTATACATGAAGGAGGGTGGGGAACATCTAAAATTGCTAATGATAAGAAAAACTTATTTGGTTATGGAGCATATGACAGTAACCCATATGGTGGCTCATATTCTTTTAGTACATATGCAGAAGGAATAGATTTAGTTGCTAGAGTTCTTGTTAAAAATTATTTAAATCCAAAAGGAACAGAAATATATGATGGACAAGTTGCTACAGGTATGTATTATAATGGACCAACACTTACAGGAGTTAATACAAGATATGCAAGTGATAAAGGCTGGGCTGAAAAAGTATTTAAGTGGATGACATATTTGTACAATAGATTATAAAAAAATGGATGTTTTTTAATCATCCATTTTTTATGGTATAAGAAGAAAAATCATAATTAAAAATAAATATTAAAAATTATTGATATTTTTTTATATTTATTGTATTATAATATATGTATAAAATAGGCTGAAAAGATGAAATGGGAGGAAAAAATGAAAAAAGTACTATCATTATTAGCAATTTTATTAATAATATTTTTAGTTGTAGTAACTCCAGTATATGCAGAAACAGAAATGCTAGAAGAAAAAGAAGTCCTTGAATCTGATAATGCTACAGATTTTTATAAGATAAAAGAAACAGCGGGAGGAAAATTAGAACAATACACAGAAAAATATGGTTCTAAGTCATATGGTATTACAGCAATGGTTTTAGATGCTGTAAGAATATATAGTATCCCTTTATGTATCTTAGGAATAGCTATTGGCGCAATTTATCAATATATTATAGGAATTAGAAGAATGGATGTTAGAGATAAAGGATTCAATTTAATTCTTGCATTTGTTACAATTTTAGTAATTGCACAAGTATTACCACTTGTATTTACAATAGTCGTAAAAGGATGGGTATTATAATTCAAAAATGTCTGGGGGTTAACAAATGAAAATTTTATTTGCAGTAAGTAATGAAAATGTCTCTAATCGAATAGTAGACAGCTACAAAAAAAAGTATGGAGAAATGGTTTCGTCTAAAAACGTTTTTTACTTTAATGCAATAATAAGAGAACTACATAATGATAAAACATATGACAGAATAGTTATAAGTGAGGATTTAGAACCATTTTCTAATAGTAACTATGATGTTATAGATAGATTTATTTTAGAAAGATTAAAACAAGTAGCAAATGAAGTAAATGCTCAAGACAGATATATTGATATTGTAGTTATTTGTACAGATAGAAGAAGTAAATCTGGATTTGCGCTTACAAAGATGTATGAATATGGAATTTATAATGCATTAGTTGGAAAAGATAGAAGAATAGATAATGTATGTGATTTACTAAATACGCCACGTACAGCTGAAGAAGCTAAAGAGTATTATAATATTTCAGGAACGACAAATGACACAAGTTCTGTAGATGATGTATCTGAACAAGAAGTTCAAAACATACTATTACACTATAAGAGACTAGGAAAAAATGAAGATCGATATACAGATAGTTTCAATAATATTGCATCTCAATATACAGACAAACAATTAAAGATAATTATAAAGTGTCTGCCAATTAATGTTAGAGCTGTTTTAGAGGCAGAATGTCCAAAATATCAAGAATTAGTTACATACGCAGAAGAAACGGAAGAAGAAAGAAAAGAAAAAGAAAAAATCAGACAACAAAGGCGTATTGAGCAAATTGAGAATGAAAGAAGATTAAAACAAAAAATTGAAAAAGATAAGAGAGATGCAGCAAGACAAGCTCAAAAACGTGAAAACAATGTAAGTGGGCCAAGATTAAATCAAAATGGAATTAAGAATAGTGGAATTGATTTAATTGATAATAAGAATAAAGAACCTAGAATGACAGGGAATGTTATTATTCCAAATAATATGAATGTGAAAAATGAGAGAAAAATAATTACAGATGACGAAATTCCAAGCCAAACACAAATTAGGAACCAGGCGCCAGTTCAAAATGAAATTAGGCCAAACACAATGCAAAATGATGCTGTATTACCAGGTTTTGAAGACTTTGATGAAATAACAAGTCAAAAAGTAGTAGAGCCAGAAACGATGCCAAATGATGCGGTACTACCAGGTATAGAAGATTTTGAAGAAGTGCCAGCTCAAGAAGTAGTAGAGCCAGAAACAATGCCAAATGATGCGGTACTACCAGGTATAGAAGACTTTGAAGAAGAGCCAGTTCAAGAAGTAGTAGAGCCAGAAACAGTGCCAAATGATGAAGTACTACCTGGCTTAGAAGATTTCGAAGAAGAGCCAGTTCAAGAAGTAGTAGAGCCAGAAACAGTGCCAAATGACGCAGTACTACCAGGCTTAGAAAATTTAGATGAAATAGCAAGTCAAAAAGACGAAGAACAAGAAGTTTTGGGAAATGTTCAAAACCAAGAGGTTTCTGTTGCAAAAAGAGGAAGAGGAAGACCTAGAAAATATCCTGTAGAGCCTCCTAAACCAAAAGGAAAAAGGGGAAGACCTAGAAAAAATCCACTACCAGAAGAAAGTGTTGAGGAAAACGAAAATTTATTAATTTCAAATGTTAATGAATTAGAAAATATTCCACAAGTAGAAAATATTCAGACAAATGAAAGCTTATCACAAGCTGAGCAAAGTTATGATGATGACTATCAAGAAAATAGGTTACCAGGAGTTGATAATTGGTATCAAGATCCTTTAGATGCAGATACAAATACAATTGAATATAATGAATCTGATGATGAATTAATACAAAATGCAAATCAAGCGATTAGTAATTTACCTGGATTTGAAGAAAGCGAGCCTTTAAATGATGTTCAAGATGATGATTGGAATCAAAATCCATTTGAAGAAAATAAGCCTTTAAATGATGTTCAAGATGATGATTGGAATCAAGATCCATTTGAAGAAAATAAGCCTTTAAATGACGTTCAAGATGATGATTGGAATCAAGATCCATTTGAAGAAAGCAAGCCACTAAATGATGTTCAAGATGATGATTGGAATAGGGATCCATTTGAAGAAAGCGAGCCACTAAATAATGTTCAAGATGATGATTGGAATAAGGATCCATTTGAAGAAAATAAGTCTTTAAATAGTGTTCAAAATGATGATTGGAATGATAATCAAGTAGTATTTAATAATATTGAAAATGAAAATGTATCTCAAATTAATCAAGGAAATCTTGATCAATCACAATTTGATAATTTCCAAACCAATGATACTAGTCCTATTAGTGCTTATAATCCAACACAAGACAGAATAGATACACTTCAAAAAATAGAAGAAAACAAAATTTATTCAACAGGAAGTCTTAACACAGTTTTAACAAAGGACAAAAAAATAGTAGCATTTGTAGGAGCTAGCAAAAATGGAACATCATTTTTAATAAATAGTTTAGCATGTTTATTTTCATCAATCGGAATAAAAACAGCAATACTAGATATGACACAAAATAAAAATTCATATTATATATATACAAATAATGATGAAAAACTTAGAAATATTGCATATACTGCAATTGAAAATTTAGAAAAAGGTATTGCAGAAGGAATAAAAGTCGATAGAAATTTAGAAGTTTATACTACAGTACCAAATGATAGAAAAGATTATTCAAATGCAGAAGCAATTCTATCTACATTAATACAAAATGTATCACTAGTTCTAATTGACTGTGATTTCCAGACAGATTATGAATATTTTGCAAGTGCACAAGAAATCTATTTAGTTCAATCAATGGATATACTTACAATTCAACCATTAACAGCATTTTTAAGAGAACTAAAAACAAGAGGAATTTTAGAACAAGAAAAACTAAGAATTGTAATAAATAAAGAATTAAAAGTAAGAAGCCTATCAGGAAAAGCAGTAATAGGAGGAATGTCATTTTATAATGATCCTGCCATGTCATATATGACGGAATTGTTTAATAAAGACAAAGTTAAGGCATGTAGTATTCCATTTGATGAAGGTGTATATGCTAAATATTTAGAACAGCTGGTTAACTGCAATATATCAATTAGTGGATATAATAAAGGATTTATGAACAGCTTAAAAATTTTAGGCAATATGGTATATCCATTATTAAGTAAACAAACATATGGTTCAAATAATCAAGCTGGAGCAAATTATGGGAATACTTTTTCAAATGAAATGAATAACACATTAAATCAAATGAAAAATAAATATTAGTATTAAGAGGTGAAAAAATAGTGGTACTAGTACCAATAGTTGTATTAATTGGAATTATAGTGATTCTAATAGGTTACAATGTTAATATTAAGAAAAAAATTACTACATTTAATAATGTATCATCTAAAATTAACAAATTAAATGCATTACAAGATTTTATGAATATTACAGGAGAAGATTTACCTGTAGATGAAAAAATTCAAAAAATCAACGAAGTTTTAATAGATAAATTTGAAATAAAGTATTCTACAATTGTTGTATTTGATGGTGCAGAATATGTTTTAAAAGCATCTAATACAGATGAAAAATATTGGAAAAATCTAACTAATTTACAAACAGAAGAGGTGTTTAAAGAAAGTATTAATTCTGCTACTCCAAAATATATAACTATAGAATCAGAAGATGACAAATTACCATATCAAAAATCAGATTTTACGAGGGCAAAGTCAGCACTATTCTTTCCACTATATATTGATAATGTTTATATCGGATATTGGATAATAGAAAGTTCTGTAATTCATGCTTTTGATGATACTGATACAACATTACTTGAAGTTATCAAAGATGATATTGTTTCAATATTAAAAACAGTTTCATATCAAACAGCTATGGAAAGCATAGTAAGAGTAGATCAATTTACAGGACTTTATTCAGCAGAATATTTATATGGACAGGCTAAAGCTAAAATTGATTCACAGCCACAATCAATAGTTGCAATGTTTAGAGTAACAAATATTGAAAATATTAATGAAAAATATTCAAGAATAGCAGGAAATAACATCATTATATCATTATCAAATTGGGCAAAAACATGTATAGAATCAGATGATATCTTTGTAAGATATATGGGGCCTAAATTTGCAATTGTATATATAGGAAAAACTGAAGAAGAAATAATTCCTTTGTTAAAATCTCTAAAACAAGATTTAGAAGATACCCAAGTTGAATATATTGATGAAAAGACTGCTGAAAAATCATTAATAAGCCCAACTATAAATTTTGCAGTAGGAAATTACTACAAAGGAACTGGAATTGAGAAAGTAACAAAAAAATTGGAAGAATATTTAGACAGTGCAAGTAAAACAGAAAGAAATATAAATTTTATATAAAGGAGATAAAAAGAGTATGGATTTTGATAAAACAATGAGTTTTAAAGTTGAAAAAGATTCAAGTTTCGAGACAAAAGAGTTAATGAAAAAAGTATATGAAGCTCTTGTGGAAAAAGGGTATAATCCTATAAATCAAATTGTAGGTTATATTCTTTCAGGAGATCCAACATATATAACAAGTCATAATGATGCAAGAAATTTAATTCGCAAAGTTGAAAGAGACGAATTATTAGAAAAAATGGTAAAAAATTATATAGGATTAGATAATAAATGAGAATACTAGGAATTGATTATGGAGAAGCAAGAGTTGGTCTTGCAATTTCTGATAGTCTTGGAATTACAGCTCAAGGCTTAGAAACAGTTCATTTTAAGGGAAATGATAAAATTCTGTTAAAAAGACTAGATGAAATTATGGAGCAATATGAAATAGGTACAATTGTTGTTGGAAAGCCATTACATATGAATGGAGATATTTCTAAAAGAGTAGAAATCACAGAAAAATTTATACACAAATTAAAATGTAAATATAATAAAATAAAAATAGAAACTGTTGACGAAAGGCTTACAACTGTTCAAGCTCATCGAACGATGAATGACTTACAAATAAATCCAAAAAAGAAAAAAGATTTAGTTGACACAATATCAGCAGTTTATATTCTAGAAGTATATATGAATAAATAGTTTTTAATATTGTTTAAAAAACAATTTTTATAAAAATCGAAAGGAGAAAAAAAGATGGATAACGAAGAAAGAACACAAGAACAAGGAGAAGAATTAGATAATATTATTATTTTAAATGATGAAGATGGTAATGAAGTTCAATTTGAATTTTTAGATTTAATAGAATATGAAGAAGAAGAATATGTTGTATTACTTCCAGCAGAAGATTCATCAGAAGATGAAATTGGTGAAGTTGTTATTTTAAAAGTTGAACCAACAGAATCAGAAGAAACAGAATCATATGTTGGAGTAGAAGACGAAGATGTACTAAATAAAGTATTTGAAATATTTAAAGAAAAATTCAAAGACGAATTTAATTATGTAGATGAAGAAGAACAATAACAAATAATTCTAATAATTTACATACTACACAAAGGAGAAAATAAATATGGTAGGATTAATTAGCTATTTAATATCATTTTTAGGTATTCTATTCTGGATGTTTAGAATAGTTGTTGTTTTCTGTGCTTCAATGGAAATGGAATTTCCATTTGAACCAATGAATATTCATTTGGAAATGGTAGTATTGTTTATTTCTGTACCATGCTTTGCACTAATATTAAAAAGAAATCTATTAGGGGCATTTGCATATTTTATTACATTTACTGCATACTTTGGAAATGACTTATATCATGGATTAACAACTGGAGGTGGAAGCATTCCAGGAATGTTAATAGATGCATTAGGAGTTATTTTACCACTAATATCACTTATAGATATTGCTATAAATAGAAATAGATATGGTACAAGTGAAGACAAGAAAACAGTATGGTTCTATGGAAATAAAAAGTTTGATAGAGAGTTTGACGAAAGGGCCGATAGAAATAATTATAGAACATAAAGTATAATAATTATAAATATTCTAATAATTTATAAAAGAATTTTCATATATTAAAAATATGTTATGGAGGAAAAAATGGTAGAATCATACGAAGGATTAAAAAATGAGTTATTTACAGTAGCAAGAAAGTACCAACAAGAAGGTAAATATGTGCAAAGCGGTAAAATACAAGAATTATCTAATAGGTTAGAAGAAATAGCTAGGCAAGCAAATCCAAGGGTAATTAATTGCCCTAAAGTATTGAAGTCTTTATCAGTAGAAATACAAAGATATGTTGCAGAAGCATCGACTTCTAGAGGACAAATGAGAATTGATGTTGGTTACTCGGGAGAAATTAGACTAGCAAGATGGGAAGATGTATTTAAGAACGCTGAAGGAAAGAAAAGCCAAAATTTCCAAACAACCCAATACGACGTATTACGAGCAGGCGGAAAAACCACTGACTTAATAGATATTTCAACAAGTATGGCACTCAAAAGAGAAGGAAAAAATGATGGAATTACTGAAGTAGATAAAAGATATGTTAAAGAAATTTATACACCTAGCGGGCTTCAGATGCAAGGAACAGAAGCAAGAATTACTGAAGAAGTATTAAGTGATTTTGACAGAGCAGGTATAAATTTAGAAAATACAAGCCCAAACAACGGATACAACATATTGGGAGGATATGATGATAATAGAATTCAGTATGATTATACATCATGTGTAACAAGGGGAAATAGTATCTTTGACGATAAAAATATAGGGATTTGTAGGCGAAGAGAGAAAACTAAAGGTGAAGAAGAAACTGAATACATAGAGCCAGTAATGTTTAAAGAGATGGGAGCAAATTTAAATTTATCTAATAGTTTTGGCGATTTATGTAGAATTCCTTCACAAACCAGAGATGGTGCTACGCAAGATCAAATTGACCAATTTATTGCTGATGCAAAAGAAAAGTATGGAGGAGAAAAAGGGTGGAGAGAATTATTAGAAGCCTATGAATATAGAGAGTATCCAACAGCATTAAGAGAGCAAGCTGCAGAAAAATGTATGAGAATGGACAAACATATAGGTAGGGAAGCGTTGGCTGGTATTGCTGTAACGCAAAGAATCGGAAATGTAGCTTATAGAAGACAACAAACACAAAGGCAAATTAGCCCACAAGAACAATATAATAATCAAATTAAATAATAGAAGGAGTTAAAGAATAATGCAAGATATACAATATTCGAATGCGCTTTTTCAACTTTGTGAGATACTAAAATATGTAGAAGAAGATTTAAAAAATAGAATACCAGAACAGTTAATTAATTATTTTGAAGAAAATAAATCTAAAGATTATAATTGGGAAATTGATATTACGAAGCCACTGGTAGAACAGCAATTATTACAAACCACTAAAGAATTTCTTACAGTAATTTATAGAGATTACATGTGTGATGAAAAACAAAAAGAAGAATTAGATAGAGTTTTAAATGATAATGAAAAAAAATATCAAGAGGAACTTAGAAAAAAATATAATCCAGATGATATTTTTAAACAAAGAAAAAATGAAATTAAAGAAGAAGAAAAAGTTACAGAAAATATAACAGAAATAACAGTATACAAAGAATCACTAATTAAGAAAATATTAAATAAAATTAGATTATTTTTTAAAAGGCGATAGTAAAAAGGACAAAAAGACCATTTTCGTATGGTCTTTTTGCATAGACATATAAATTGGTTAGGGAGGAAAAAAAATGATTAAACCAAGAAAACTAAATAAAGGAGATAAAGTTGCAATAGTAAGTTTATCAAGGGGGTTACTTGGAATGCCCTTTTGCAAGCATGAGCTAGATATAGCAATAAAAAGGCTAGAAGAATTTGAGCTTGAGCCAGTAATTATGCCAAATGCCTTAAAGGATATGGATTTTATAAAAGAACATCCAGAAGCAAGAGCTGACGATTTGAAGAAAGCCTTTATGGATAAAGAAATAAAAGCTATCATATGTGCAATTGGTGGAGATGATACATATAAAACGATTCCATATTTAATGGAAG
Source organism: uncultured Clostridium sp. (assembly GCA_947303785.1). Taxonomy (GTDB): domain Bacteria; phylum Bacillota; class Clostridia; order TANB77; family CAG-508; genus UMGS1994. The sequence goes on along the minus strand of CAMYZH010000021.1, from coordinate 9,719 downwards.
ATGAAGAATTCATTAATGCTGTAAAAAATAATCCTAAAATTTTTACAGGATTTTCAGATACAACTAATAATCATTTAATGTTTAATAAAATAGGATTAGAAACATTTTATGGACCAAATGTATTGGTAGATTTAGCTGAATTAGATAATGAAATGTTACCATACACCAAAGAATACTTTGAAAAATTCTTTATAGAAGAAAAAGGTTATGAAATAAAATCAAGTCCAGTTTGGTATTATGGCCGTGAAAGTTATGGAGAAGATGAAATAGGAAAACCAAGAAAAAGTCAAAAAGAATTGCACGGATTTGAAGTATTAAATGGGAAAGGTAAAGTTACAGGAATCTTATATGGTGGATGTATTGAAAGCTTATATGATGCATATTCAAGCAATAGGCACGGAGATGAAAATGAAATATATGCAAAATATAATATTTTACCAACACTTGAAGAATGGAAGGAAAAGATTCTTTTTATTGAGACCGCTGATGAAAAAATATTACCAGAAAATTTAGAAAAAATACTAGAATATTTTAAAAATAATAAAATTTTAGAAAATGTAAAAGGAATAATTGTAGGCAAACCATTTGATGAGGTATATTATGAAGAATATAAAAATGTTTATGAAAGAGTTTTTAAAGATTTAGATATACCAGTAATTTATAATGTTAATTTTGGACATTCTGTTCCTAGATGCATTATACCTTATGGTGCTAGAGCAACAGTAGACTATGATAACAAGAAAATCTATATTGATGAACCAATATTTGAAAACTAATGGAGAAAAAGTATGAAAATAGGAATAGATATAGATGATACTACCTTTTTAACAGTAAAAGCTATGCTTAAATATGCAGATATTTATGAAGAAGAAATATCTGGAGTTCCAACAAATAGAGATAGTTTTGGGTTAATAAAAGATAGATTTTATTTGAAAGAATTATATGGCTGGAATGATGAAATAAAATATAGTTTCTTTAGAAAATATTATAAAAATGTTTTAGAAGAATGTACAATGATTCCAAATGCTAATAATGTAATTTCTAAACTAAAAGAAGAAGGAGATACAATACATTTTATTACTGCAAGATTAATGGATATAGATGGATGTGACACAGAGAGGATAACAAAAGAAAGCTTAAAATTGTTTAAGATACCATATGATTCTTTGAATTTGCATATTAGTGATAAATTGAAATTCTTTAAAGAGCATGAGATAGATATTTGTATAGAAGATAGTTATGAAACATGTAGTCAATTATCTGACATAGGAATTCATTCAATATTAATGACAACAAAAATGAATGAACAAATAGATGCAGGTAAGATTACAAGAGTTAACAGTTGGAATGAAATTTATGAAGAAATTCAAAAAATAAAAAGAAATAAAATGACTTTATTTTAAAGTTATAATATTCTGAACATAGATGAAATCAGAAAAAGCTATGAATATAAAATATAAGAGAGGTAAAATTAAATGTTTAATATTTTTAAGAAAAATAAATTTAAATTAAAAAATATAGAATATATAGATGAAAGTAATTTAATTGCAATTCCAATGCCAAACATAATATACAACAATATTGAAATAAACATTGAATCAAATAGGGATGAAAGTTTAAAACATATTGATAAAGATTTTGAAGTAATAAAAAAAATAGGAATAGAAGAGTTGATAAAAAGCAACTTTATTCCATGGCTCAAAGGAGAAGAATTCAAAGATTTAAATGATGATGAAATATATAAAGGATTAAAGTTAACAAATATTTCATATCGTTATCATAAAATAAATGAAAAGTATTCGCCTACTAATCAAGATGACTTTTTTGGAGAATTTGATTTTGATTTTGAAAGTGGAAACAACTATACAGAAAACTTAATACAAGCATCAGCATTTGTTTTATTAGTAAATAATGACAAAGTTTATTATGGCAAACACTATGATATATAAAAAGGAGAAAAAATATGTTTGAAAATGTAAATTGGGATGAATTAATAAATAGTGTTCTTATATATGTAAAAAAATGGAAGTATTTAGTAATCAAGGTTGATATTTCAAAATCTAGTTATAGTACAAAATTTTATTATTCAAAAGAAGACAAAGTATATGTAGATTTATATAGTACTATTGATGAAAAAGATAGTAGAAATTTTTTTAATTCTATTTTTCCAAAACTTACAAAAATATCAGAACAGTTTAAAACGAAAGACGAAAGATTATTCTTTACAGTAAAAGTTGAAAATAATGGAAATGTAAAAGTTATATATAGGAAATTAAACAATGGCAATAAACTTCCTGATGATGAAGGAATAAAATATTTGGAATTAAATAAAAATGATATGGAGTAGAAACTATGATTATGAAAGAATCCAAATTTTTAAGAGACATTATTAATTAGGAAAAAATATATACCAAGCAAATATAATGAAAATTTGCAATTAATAAGGAGTTTTCAATTATGGAAAAACTAAAACCCATTACAATCGAGAAAAATGAAAAATACCTAAGACAAATATCTAAAAAAGTAGATTTTACTGATCCTGAGATTCACAATAATATAGTTGTACTTCAAGATTATTGTATTCAAAATGAAGTTATGGCGATGGCCGCAATACAATTAGGAATTCCTAAAAGAATAATATATGTAAAAGATACAAATTTAGAAATATTAAATAAAAGATTAACAGACAAAGGAAAAGAAGAAACCAAAGATTATAATGAGGCAAAAGTATTAATAAATCCAGAAATTATATCAAAAGAAGGAATTACAACTTTTTGGGAAGCATGTGCATCATGTTCATGGTATGAAGGAGAAATTAAAAAGTATTATAATGGAAAAGTTAAAAGACCATATAAAATAAAAGTAAAATATTTTGATATAGATGGAAATCAGCATGTAGATGATTTTGAAGGCTTTGAATCAACAGTATTATGTCACGAAATAGACCATTTAGATGGAATTTTGCATATAGATATTGCAGATGAGGTAATTATAGGTACTAAAGAAGAAAGAATAGAATTAAGAAAAAAAGAAGGATATACTATAATTAGTAAAAATGGAAAATTTGTACAATAGTTATCTTATATATTTACAAAGAAGTATATAAATGTTATACTAAACAAAAATGAAAATATGGAGAATGTTATCATATGAAAAAGATTAAATGGATATTAATACTAATTATTATTGTAGCTATTGTAGTAACAGGTATTTTCTTATTTTTAAATCATAAAAGTGATAATAATAACATTGAAAAAAATGATGATAAAAAATATGATTATACTATTAATTACAACAAACATATTCAGCTGGCAGAAATTACTTCTTATGATGCAGGAGAATATAATAAAAAAGAAGAAAGAAAAACAGGTACTTATTATTTATTATATACAGATGGAAACCTATTAACATATGATAAATATACAAATGATGTAATTAAAAACAAAGAATATTCAAGAATTTCAGAAGCAGATGTAAAAAAAATTAATGATTTATTAAAAGAAAGTATTGATACTCCAGATGATTTTTCTTCAGCCGTAGATGGTGTTGAATGGAAATTTACATATTATAATGAAAACGAAGATATAATCGGAGAATATAATGGATATATATACGATAATGAGAATTTTAATGATATAATAGATATTCTAGATAATAATAAAGAATAATTGTATATTGTAGAGGATTAAAATTTATGAAAGATTTAATTAACATTAAATTAAATAATTGGTGGAAAGTATGGGAAAAACATAATCACCCATACAAATTTGCCATGCTTTAAAATAACAAGAAAATGAATTATTAAAGCACATGTATGGAGTGATAACTTACATATATGTGCTTTTTTAATTTTTTAAGGGAGGTGGTACGTATGGAAATAGACTGGCACTGGAAGTGCCCAAATAAAATATATAAAAATAAAAAAATAGAGAAAGAAGGTAAATATTATGAATTATGGAGAATTTGGTGGACAATACGTGCCACAAGGATTAAAAGAAAAATTAGAAAAATTAGAGGAAGAATTTAATAGAGCAAAGGAAGATGAAAAATTTTTACAAGAATATGAATACTATTTAAAACAATATGTTGGAAGGCCATCACCATTGTATTATGCAGAAAACTTAAGCAAATATGCAGGAGGTGCAAAAATATATTTAAAAAGAGAAGATTTAAACCATACAGGAGCACATAAAATCAATAATGCTTTAGGTCAGGCACTTTTAGCTAAGAGAATGGGAAAAAATCATATAATAGCAGAAACTGGAGCAGGACAACATGGAGTTGCAACAGCAGCAGTTTGCAGTTTGCTAAATATGAAGTGTACTATTTTTATGGGAAGTAAAGACATAAAAAATCAATTCAGCAATGTTCAAAGAATGAAATTACTAGGCGCTGAAATTATAGATGTAAAAGAGGGAGAACAAACATTAAAAGAAGCTGTTGATGTCGCATTTAAATACTTTTTAGAAAACATGGATTGTTTTTATTTAATAGGTTCATGTGTTGGTCCAAGCCCATATCCTGAAATAGTAAAATACTTTCAAAAAATAATAGGAAAAGAGGCGAGAGAGCAAATTTTAGAACAAGAAAACAAGTTACCTAAAGCAATTATTGCATGTATTGGTGGTGGAAGTAATAGCATAGGATTATTCACTGATTTTATAAATGATGAAAATGTAGAAATATATGGAATTGAAGGAGCGGGTAAAGGAATTGAAACTGGCAAACATGCAAGTGCAATATATAATAATAAAATTGGTATTTTACATGGAATGAAAACCTATATTATGGAAGATGAAAATGGAAAAATTCAAGATGCATATTCAATTTCATCAGGATTAGATTATCCAGGAATTGGTCCTGAACATGCATATTTAAATAAAATTGGAAGAGTAAAATATGATAGTATTACTGACGCAGAAGCTATAGAAGCTTTTAAACTATTGACAAGGATTGAAGGAATAATTCCAGCATTAGAAAGTAGTCATGCCATTGCATATGGAATGAAAATAGCCAATAATTATGACAAAGATGACTGTATAATTATCAACCTATCAGGTAGAGGAGACAAAGATATGGAAACTGTACTAAATTTTGAGTCATAATTTTTAATCAGACGGCAAGTGATTTATTGAAAATCACTTGCCTTTATGTTAGAATTATAAATATATTTAAGCAGAGAGGTTAAAAAAATATGCACACAGAATTATTAATTATCAGACATGCCAAAAGTTTAGCAAATACCACAGGAATGTTTGGAGGAATAACTGATTATGATTTATCACAAGAAGGTCTAGAACAAGCAGAAGCTTTAGTAAAAAGATTAGAAGATGTTGATATTGATAAAATATATTCATCACCACTTAAAAGAGCAGTAAACACCATTAAGCCAACTTCAGTGATGAAAAATCTTGAAATAAATATAGTTGATGATTTAAGAGAAATTAATGTTGGAACATGGGAAGATACCTTAGTGGAAGATTTAAGAAAAATGTACCCAGAAGAATGTAAATATATTGATGAAACAGATTATTATACAGGTATGGCAGGACAAGAAGAAACAATTGATGTTTCAAACAGAATGTATAATGCAATACTAAAAATTTCAAAAGATAATATCGGAAAAACAGTTGTTATTACATCACACATTGTAGCAATTAGAGCATTTTTATGCAAAGTAATGAATATTCCTTTTGAAGATACAAAAAAGAAAATTGGAAACTTAGGAAATACAAGTATTACTAAAATAATATACAACAATGATGAAAATAAGTTTAATGTAGAATATATAGGAAAAGTTTAAATGAATATAAAAAGAATGAAGGAAAAGATATGAATAATTTATTTGATTATTTTACTAGAGTAAAATTTGGTGAACCAGATTTAAAAATTATAATAGAAAAAATAGATGGAAAGTTTAAGGAGAAAAAATGAGAATTATATTAGCATCACAAGGTTTTACTACTGATGAAATGGAAAAGGAAGTTGAGCTAATTGTAAGAAAACCATCAAATGAGATTAATGTAGCAATAATAAATGAATCTGCATATATGATAGATAAATCAAAAAGCAAAAGATGGCTTATTAAGGAACTCTCAAATATAGAGAAGCATATTGGCGGAAAAATAGACTTTATCGATTTCTATATGCAATCAATAGAAGAAATAAAAGAAAGATTATTAGATTCCGATTTAATATATATAGTTGGAGGAAAGCAGCATATATATTCCAAATTATTTAATGAAAAAGAGTTTGTTAGTATACTGAAACAAGTTGCTCAAAAGAAAGTTATTATGGGAACATCAGCAGGATCAATAGTACTTGGGAAAACAATACAAAGTAAAAAATTTTGGAAGAAAAGATATAACTGTAATTTAGATGAATTTGAATATAATGAACTTGAAATAGTACCATTCAATATAATTCCTCATTATATGAGAGAAGATCATAAAAGATGGACAAGTGAATTTCTAAAAGATGTATTATCAGATAACCCTTTTCCAGTTTATGCAATCAACGATGAGCAAGCGGTAGCATATATAGACGGAAAAATAAGGTTTATTGGCGGAAAACCAGAAGTATTTGGAAAAAGCAAAGATAGCTAGGAAAAAATCGTTATTAACAAAAGAGAGGTAACAATGGAGAAAAAACTAGTTAAAGATTATTTAATTAATACATTTATAATAATGATAATATTTTGGGGAGGATGTGCCCTAATTAGCCAGTTGCTTAATGTTACTGTATATAATATATTCTTAGGAATAATGTATTTAATAGGAGTATTTTCACCAACAATTGCTTCTTATGTTTCACTAAAAAAGAATAATAGAGTTAAAAATTTCAAAGAATGGATAAAAAAGATATTTGATATAAAGCATAATTTATTAGTATATATTCTTGTATGCATTTTTGTTTCAATATATTATATTTTAGGATGTACAATAAATGGATTTGAGATTGGTGCGCCAATATTTATGATTATAGTAAATATTCCAATAATGTTATTTGAAGGCGGAAACGAAGAAGCAGGATGGAGAATGATTTTACAGACTGAATTAGAAAAAAAGTATGGCTTTAATATCGCAACAATCTTTACTGCAATAATCTGGTGGCTATGGCATTTACCTTTATTTTTCATAATATTATTATCAGATGATATAGTCAAATCCATAAATGAAAATATGAATTATTTCTTATTTGGTATAATGTGTCTAACTTTAAGTTATGGTTTAGCAACAATACATAAAGTATCTAAAGGTGTATTTCCATGTATATTAATGCATTGCTTATTTAATGCCTTATCTTCCGTATTTGTATTCAATTATAGTTTAAAAAGTTGTTGTATCAGCTTAGTTGTAACAATGATAGTATCAATAATTGTTATAGGAGGAATTAAACGATGAGAGTTAGTCTAATTCAAACAGAATCCAATGGTACAAAGATAGAAAATGAAAAGAAAGTATTTAAACAACTAAATGAAGCATAGAAAATCAATATAAAACTATAAGAAAAGGAAGTATTTATAATATGAAAGTAATAACAATAAAGCAACCGTTTGCATCATTAATAGCAGAAGGGTTAAAAGAATATGAATTTAGGACATGGAAGACTAAATATAGAGGGGAAATTTTGATTCATGCAGGGAAAAGCATAGACAAAAAGGCAATGAAGAAATTTGAAAAATATAATTTAGATTGTCCAACTGGATGTATAATAGCAAAAGCCGATTTGACAGACTGTATACAAATTGATGATGAAGCAAGGAAAATGTTAGAAAAGAAGAAATCATTAGTCTATTCAAGTGTAATAAAACATACAGAATGGAATGGATATGGATTTAAATTGGAAAATGTAAAAAAAATAGAGCCAATTATTATAAATGGAAAATTAAGTCTGTGGGATTTTACAATGGATGAAAAAGAAGATACTGTAGACTTAAATCTACAAAACTATATAAAACTAAATATTTTTCCAAAGTATAATAAATATTATTCACATGGAATGATACATATTAACAATGTAATAAATAATATGATGTTTCTCGCAGATTATTATAAATTAGATAAGAATATGGCATATGTTATAGCAAGTTATCATGATATAGGATTAAATGTAAATAGAGAAAATCACGAATATGAATCAGGAAAGATATTATCAAAAGATAAAGAACTTAAAAAATATTTTAATGATGAACAGATTCAAATAATGAAAGAAGCAGTAGAAGATCACAGAGGCTCAAAGAAAGAAAGACCTAGAAACTTTTATGGCGAATGTGTATCAGATTCTGATAGAGATTTTGATATTAGTATTTTAGCCAAAAGGCAGCTCGCCACATCTTTAAAAAATTATCCTGACATAGATACTTTTAATGAACATTTTAAAAGATGTCATGATTATATCTGCAAAAGAATAAATAGTAGTGGTGTTTTTAACCTTTGGACAAACAATCCAGCATTAATTCAAAGACGAGATAAATTTCAAAAAGATTATCTAAATGTAGAATATACAAAATCAATTTATAAAAAAGAATGGGATAGAATATCTGCAGATGGAACTAAGGAAAAAATAATAAACTATTATGAAGATTATTAAAAAAGGATTCATCCACACTAACTTTGAAACAAATATATACCCTAAAAACAAATATCCAGAAACATTAGGCTAGAAACAAGCCTTTATTATATACTATAAACAAGTTTCCAGAAACATTAGGGGGGATTTTAGAATATCCCCTATTATGTTTATATGGAGAAATAAATTAAAGAAAAATAAAATTAAGTAGAAATTATGATTTAAGAAAGAACGAACAAATTACATTAATTGGAATGGAATATAATATGAAAAAATGGATTTTTTTTGATTTAGATATTACGTTAATTGATGTTAAAAAAGCACAATATGCTGCTATTGAAGAATTATATAATTTATATAAGTTTAATAAAAAAACTGATTTAGCATCTTTTACAAAAAAATGGGATGATTTAACAGATTATCATTATGCATTTTATACTAGAAAAGAAATATCTTATGAGGAACAAAGAAATAGAAGAATAATTGATTTATTTAAGGAATATGATATGCCACTTGATAAAACGCCAAAGGAAATATATGCTATTTATTTAAAATCATTTGAGGATAATTGGTGTATATTTGATGATGTTTATGATGTATTAGAAAAATTACATAATAAAGGCTATAAGATGGGTGTTATAAGTAATGGTGATTGGGGACAACAAATAGATAAATTATCAAGAACCGGTATTCTTAATTTTTTTGAGGTTGTCACTACTTCATCTGAATATAATTGCTCTAAACCAGATCCTAAACTATATGAATCTATAATTAAAAGATTTAATATAAATAAGAATGAAATGATAATGATAGGAGACCAAGTTGAAAAAGATGTCTTACCATGTCAATCAATGGGTATAGATGCAATATGGTTGAATAGAAAAAATAAAGAAAATATAAATAATGTTAAAGAGATATATAGTTTAAGTGAATTGTTAGATTTGGAATTATAAAAATATTGCTTCATTTGTAGAAATGGAAGATTGGCTAAGAATAACGCTTATTATAACTGGTTTTATACCATTTATAATCATGATACCATTTGCACAAAATGCAATCAAAGAAGTTTGCAGAAAAAAGTAATACTAAAATAAAAAAATAAAGAAAGGAGTCGTATGGTTATTTAAGTTATTAAATATATCATACAA
>CAMYZH010000020.1 GCA_947303785.1 uncultured Clostridium sp. | reverse complement strand
ATAATCTGGAAGCTGGCTTCCAATCTTTGTTAAATACTCGCTTGCAACATAACCAATTTGTTCTTCATAATTCCATTTTTTATTTTCAGAATCATAAGTAGTTGCTTTAAGGATTTTTACTTTTGACCATGATCCTGTATTTCCCATATTTAAAACTATAGTATCTTTATACAAATTTCCAATAGATTTTCCACTTGTAGAAGGAGTTTCTCTCATGTTTACTCCCCATTTTTTCATACTATCTAAATAATATAGGCTATATCCTTGTTCTTCATGCAAAGTAGTAGGAGTTGCTGCATTTTCTTCTGGCATATTATTATAAACAGGTATTGTAAATGTTAATTTTTGATCTAGGATTTGACTATCTGCATAAATATCATATAAGGAACCTGCTTGACTTGCTGGATCTCTCAAATTTGACATATATTGATGATTAAAAAACTGATTTAGTGGAAAAGCTTTTTCTCCAGATGTTTCGTAAATAATCTCATTTCCTACAACATCAAATTTATAAAAATATTTAGTTGTTTGCCCAGATGAAATATAAGAATTAGCTAAAATCCTTTTAGCACCATCTTTTAGTGCAAAAGTTCTATCATTCCACCCAAGTTCTTTGGCCTTTGCTAAACCTCTTTCAACAGCTCCATCTCCATCAGTTGCGCCATAATTATAAAAATTATAGTACCCCTCATATCCTGGAACAGTTCCTGAAATGGCTTTTGGATTATCTGTTTTACCTATTTCTTGAAATATTGTTGCAACAATATGTAATGGATTGATATTAGCTTCATTTGAAACTTCCATAATACTATCAACATACTGATTTAGGTAAGTACCTTTGGTTGCTTGGTCAACAATAGCTTTAGTTACTCCAGATCCATTTGACAAATCTAAAAATTCAAATATCATTGCCTCTCCCAAGAAATTTCTAGGATCCAAATAGTAATTTACTGTTTTTGCAGAAGCACAATAATATCCGGGATCTCCTTGTCTACCACATGTACATAATACAGCAGGATCAATTAAATCATTTTTATAAATTGAATTTCTAAGGCAAGTATTTTCAGCTTCAGATGAAGTAACTTCTGACCAATCAATTCCAGTATAGTAAGCTTTAAACTCCCAATTAGGATGTAAATACTTTAAATATGCAAGCTTTATTTGATAACTTTCTGGAAAAGCATTAATTCCCTTTTTTACATATTGTGTATATGAACTACTCAATGCTGCGCAAGACTCTATATCTATAAAAAAAGTATAAATGAAACTGAAAAATATAGTTAATACTAATATTAAACTCAAAGATTTAATACTATTTTTTTTCATTCATTTCACCCCATATTTCGACAAATTTTCTATACTTAACAGTATAGCCTATACCATCTTTTAAGTCAATTACAACTGCCATAACATTTTTATTACAAATATTAAAAATGTTAAATTTTTCAAATTGTTTTTATTCCTCAAAAAACCAAACAACCACACATGTAGCAAATTTAAGATTATATGAGTTTAAAAATTTCCAAATATATGATATAATTTTTTTCAAAGTAAAATTTAATAATTCTACTTTTCAAAGAAAAATACATAGAGGTAAAAATGGATACAGAAATTGAACTCTTATCACCAGCTGGAGATTTTGATTGTCTAAAAGCTGCTGTTCAAAATGGTGCTGATTGCATTTACTTTGGTGCAAGCTCATTTAGTGCTAGAGCATCAGCTAAAAATTTTGATGAATTTGCTCTTCAAGAAGCAATCTCGTACTGCAAAATAAGAGGAGTAAAAACAAATTTAACATTAAATACTTTAATCAAAGATAATGAATTTGAAGATGCTTTTAATTTGGCTAAAAAAGCATATGAATTTGGAATTGATGCAATCATTGTTCAAGATTTTGGTCTTGCTAGATTATTAATCAAAAAATTTCCTGATCTTCCTATACATGCAAGTACACAAATGTCTGTACACAATTTGCAAGGAGCTCTAAAACTACAAAATTTAGGATTTTCTAGAATAGTACTTGCAAGAGAATTATCTATAGACGAAATTGAATATATCTGTCAAAATACTGATGTTGAAATTGAGTGTTTTATTCATGGTGCACTTTGTATTTCATATTCAGGTCAATGCCTTTTTTCTAGTCTTATTGGTGGTCGCTCTGGAAACCGTGGAACATGTGCCCAAGGATGTAGACTTCCATATGAATTAGTTGAAAACAATGAATCGATTGAAAAAGGTTATTTACTAAGTCCTCGCGATTTATGTTCACTTGACTTTCTACCACGTCTAGTAAATAGTGGAGTTAAATCTTTCAAAATCGAAGGTCGAATGAAACCTCCTGAATATGTAGCAACAGTTACACGTATATATAGAAAATATATTGATATGATTAAATCAGGTGAAAAATACGAAATAGATGAAAAAGATAAAAAAGATTTACTTCAAGTATTCAACAGAGGAAACTTCTCATCAGGACATTTAAGTAGTGATCCAAATCATAATCTTATTTTCCCTAAAAAGCCTAATAATATGGGAATTCAGATTGGATCTATTGCAAAATTTAATTTAAGTAAAGGATTAATATCTCTAAGTTCAAGTGAACCTTTATCAATTGGAGATACAATTAAAGTTGAAGGAGAAAACAATATTTATACAATTTCAGAATTAATGAAAAATAGCCAAAATATTAAAACTTCAAATCCAAATGATTTTGTTACAATTGGTAGAATGAAAGGAAATATTAAAAATGGTTTAAAAGTATATAAAATGAGTTCTAAAGAGCTAATAACGAACAGCCTTGAGTCTTTTAAAAATGATAAGCTTTTAAAACAAATTCCATTAAATTGTGAAATTAAAGTCGTTAAAAATATGCCACTTTCAATACATATAACTTCAGCTAATGATTTAGAAATTTACAAAAAGTTAGATATATATTGTGAGAGTGATTGTATACCCACTGATTCAATAAATCATCCTCTAGAAAAAGAAAAAATCATAGAGCAAATTTCAAAAACTAATAATACACCATATTATTTTAAAAATATAAAAATTAAATTAGATCCAAACTTGTTTCTTCCAAGTATTAAAGCATTAAATGAACTACGAAGAACTTCGTTAAAATTAGTTGAAGATTTTGCAAAATCAAATATTCAAAGAAAAAGCAAAATAACCTTAGAGACTTGCAATTATAATATCAAAAATAAAGAAACTACAATTTCAGTATTACTAAACAAAATAGATCTAAAACAAAATTATAATTTGCTATCTGGAATTGATAATATCTATATTCCACTAAGTATTATTAGTAAAAAAGAATATGAAAATATTATTGGTTCTCTATGTCAAAAATTTAATATATATATTTATCTTCCAATAATCATAAAACCAAATTATCGAAATATGCTTGCTAGTATTATTGAAGAAGCAATAAAAAAATATAATGTAAAAGGTTTTATTCTCTCAAATATCTCAAATTTTACATTTTTAGAACAATTCAACTCAAAACAATTTGAATTTATTGCAAATTATACATTTAATGTTTTCAATAAATATACAATGAAAGAATTAAAAAATCTTGGAATTAATAAATTTACTATTTCTCCAGAATTAGATAAAAATACTATTACTGAATTTGCAAAAAATACAGACCAAGAATTAATATGTTATGGAAGAACTCCTCTAATGAGTATGAACTATTGTCCACTAGGAAAAAGTAACAAATGCTATCCTATATGTGATCAAAAATGTATGTCAAATAATAATTACTATTTAAAAGATAGACTTAATTTTAAATTTCCAATTCTACCAGACAATACTCAAACAGTAACAACTCTTTATAATTCTAAAATTACATCAATTGCCACAGATTCTTTCGATACAGACTTTTCTATAAGAATTGATATTTTAGAAGAAAATGTAAATCAAATTCAAGAAATAATTAATATAGTAAAATCCGGTAATCGTATTGAAGGACAAGATTACACAAATGGAAATCTAAATAGAATTGTATAAGATTTTAAATATATAAAAAACAGCCAACTAAGATTTTTTATATCTTAGCTGGCTATTTTTACTTTCAAATTATTAATATTGTTTTGTGCTAAGCTCAATAAGTAAATTCATATCATCATCTTCAGCTGCCTTATTTTTTCTAATCATTCCACATTTTCTACATTTAAAAACTATAACATATCCTTTTTTATTTATTTCAAGTCCAATAGGCTCTAAATCTCCGTGACAATCTTCCCCTCTATCTCCAGGATTAATGTCAACATGTTTTGAATGAAGGCACTTTGGGCAATGATTTCTACAAGAATATCCTAATTTTGGAACATGATACCCACAATTTTCACATATAAATTCTTCATCAATTACTGTAAAATTCCCCATAACTATAACTTTCCCATTCTTTAATCTTCTTTGTGATAAATACTTCCACCTATAAATTCTCTTAATATAGATGTATTTGGAATATCTTCATCTGGAACATCATCAACATATTCTAATAATTTAACTAATCTTTGAGCTTCTCCATATTCTTTCTCTGTTTGAGGAATTTGATTTAATAATGGTATTGCATATTTTTTTTCAGCTGCAAGCTCATATATTAATGAAGAATTAAACATATAATCTGCTTCTTCTTGATATGGATATATATTATTCTCTTCACCTCTATTTACTGAATACCAAGTTTTCAAAGTATTTAGAGCATCATAACCTCTAAATTGATAATCTCTAACAATCCTTCTAATTAATCTTGTATCTGTAGTTGAAATTCTATTAAAATAATCAATATTTAAAACAGTTAAATCACTTATATATATTTTAACTTTTTGCTCTTTAGAAATTGCTTGTGTTAATTTATCATTTAGACAATGAATTCCTTCAATTACAAGAATTTCATCATCTGCAAGTTTCATTTTAGTTCCATCATAAACTTTAGTTCCTTGTTTAAAATCAAATTTAGGTACTTCGATTTCTTCACCATTCAATAATTTAACTAAATGATCATTAAATAGTTTTAAATCGAGAGCTTCTATACATTCAAAATCATAATTTCCAAATTCATCTTTTGGATTATATTCTCTTTCGACAAAATAATTATCTACAGAAATTGTAACTGGTTTAATTCCATGAAGTCTAAGTACAATAGATAATTTACGAGCAAAAGTAGTTTTTCCTGATGATGAAGGTCCTGCAATTAGTATCATTTTCACATTTTTTCTTTTTGAAATTTCATCTGCTAAGATTGAAATTTTCTTTTCGTGTAACGCTTCAGATAATAAAATACAATCATTTATTTTTCCATTTTCAACTTGTCTATTAAATTTATGAACAGTATCCATATTTAGTAATTTGTAGATTTCATCATATTCTTCAAATGTCGCAAGTAATTTTTTGTTTTCCATAAAATCTCCCATCTCATATGGGTTGTTTTTATCTGGATATCTAACTAAAAAACCATGTTTATGTTTTTCTATCTCAAAAAATTGCATCATACCAGTGTGTAATGGCATAGTTCCATATAAATAATTATAATAATCTCCACAAAAATATAATGAAATAATTTTTGCATGATTGTCTATCTGAAATTTTCCATAAGTTCTCTCTGATTTAGCATAAAATGCTTTTGCTTCATCTACAGTCATTACTGATTTAGTAATAGGTAATTTTAATTCTACTATTTTTTTCATTCTCTCTTTTACTTTTTCTATCATCTCATCCGTAATTTCCATATTATCTGCTTGACAAAACATAGAATTATGTAGTTGATAATTTACTGTAAGAAGAGCTTCTGGGTATAACTGAGCAAAGGCCATTCCCATAATATACATAACTCCTCTAATATAAACTTCTCTTCCTTCTTTTACCGTACAATCTATTAGCTCAACCTCAGAATCTTCTCTTATTTCATAATCTAAAGCATGAACTTGATTATTTACAATACAAGCAATATGTTTATCATTTATTTCATTTTTCAATAATTCATTAACTTTTATAAATTCTCCTGTTTCAAATATTTTATCTTCATAAGTAATTCTCATATTTAAAAATCCTTCTTTCAATCAATTTTGTTTAAAATAGCAGGGGGCAAATTGCTCCCTGCCATTTTTTATTATATTAATCTATTTTACAAATAGAACAGTAATAATAATCCTCCGATAGCAGAAAAAATAGCTCCAAACATTTTTAGTCCAAGTGCTCCTTCATTTTGATCCCCAAATCCAAAGAACTTTTTTGTAATTGGTCTTGCATCATATATTAATATTATCCCTATTAAAACTAATATTGCTCCAAATACTTTTAATACTAAATCCATTTTATACATCCTTTATCTATAATACAGTTCAATTATATATATTAAACTTAAAAAAGTCAATTTTAGCGCCCAAATAAAACATAGTCACAATTATGTCAATCCTATATCTCAATTCTATCTCCAAACTTCCTTTCAACAATTTTCTTAAGCAATTTGTTTTTATCTTTTTCAAGTTTTGGATCTTCATCAATTATCCTCATTGCAACAGCCTGAACAGATTTTAAAGTTTCAATATCTTCAAAAAGATTAGCAATTTTAAACTCTGGTATACCATGCTGTCTAGTACCAAAAAATTCACCAGAACCTCTAAGTTCAAGATCTTTTTCGGAAATAACAAAACCATCATTAGTTGAAGTCATAACCTTCATTCTCTTTTTAATAACATCAGAATTTCCATTATATTTTAAAATACAATATGACTGATATTCTCCTCTTCCAACTCTACCTCTTAACTGATGAAGTTGAGCAAGTCCAAACCTTTCAGCATTTTCAACAACCATAATACTACTATTTGGAACATTAACACCAACCTCGATTACAGTAGTTGAGATCAAAATATCAATATCCCCATTTTTAAAAGATTCCATAATAGCATCTTTTTCTTTTGGTTTCATCTTTCCATGTAAATATTCAAGCCTATATTCAGGAAACACCTTATTTTTATAATTTTCTGCAAGCTCCATTACAGATTTTGCATTTATTTCTTCATTTTCCTCAACTAATGGACAAACAATATATGCTTGTCTTCCTTCATCAATCTGCTTTTTTAAAAATACA
Organism: uncultured Clostridium sp.; assembly: GCA_947303785.1. Classification (GTDB taxonomy): domain Bacteria; phylum Bacillota; class Clostridia; order TANB77; family CAG-508; genus UMGS1994. The sequence goes on along the minus strand of CAMYZH010000020.1, from coordinate 23,419 downwards.
TTTACCCTATCTTCCATTCCCTTAGTTACAGCATATGTTTCAATAATTTTTCTATTAGGTGGAAGCTCATCAATAATTGAAATATCCAAATCTCCATATAAAATAAGAGCCAAAGTCCTTGGAATAGGAGTTGCAGTCATAACCAAGACATCAGGATTATCTCCTTTTTGAGTAATTATACTACGTTGTCTAACTCCAAACCTATGTTGCTCATCAGTTACGACCAGTCCAAGATTTTTAAAAACAACATTATCTTCTAATATTGCATGTGTACCAATTAAAATATCTATTTCCCCATTTTTTAATCTTTCTAAAATATCTTCTTTTTTCTTTTTAGTAATACCACTAATTAATAATTCACATCTAATACCAAACTTTTCTAATACTTGTGTAAAACTTTCTAAATGTTGAGTTGCAAGAATTGCAGTTGGTGCCATTATTGCAGCTTGATAACCACATTTTACACATTTATATGCTGCAATTTCTGCAACAACAGTTTTTCCAGAACCAACATCCCCTTGTAGCAATCTATTCATTGGTTTAGAATTTTCCATATCATTATCAATCTCTTCTAATACCCTTAATTGTGCACGAGTCAAATTAAAAGGAAGACTATTAATAACATCAGACATTTTAACATTTTTATCAAACTCAATTCCCTTAACATCAACACTATACTGGTTCTTTAAAGCCAAAAGCGCAATTTGCATACTAAGTAATTCTTCAAAAACTAATCTCTTTCTAGCAATACTAAAATCATCGAAAGACTTAGGAAAATGAATTTGTCGAATTGCAGTATTCAAATCACAAACATTATATTTATCAACAATATAACTTGGCAAAGATTCTTCAATATTCCCATCAACCTCATTTAAACCATTTTCAATTATTCTTCTTAAAGTAGTTTGAGGCAAATTCATAGTAGTAGGATAAATAGGTATAATCTTTCCAGTATTTTTTGATGATTCATCCTTATCATAAACAGGAGAACTCATCTCAACCTTATTGCCCTTTTTCTTTACCTTACCATAAAACTTATACTTTTCCCCTGGCTTAAACATAGTCTTTAAATATGGCTGATTAAACCAAGTCATCTGACACATTCCAGTATCATCTCTTACTGACATTTTTATAATAGTCATATTTCCCCTAATTCTAACGACAGAAACTCTTGTCACTGGAATTCCCTCAATTAAAGCTTCCTCTCCATCAACCAATTCATCAATCTTTTTAGGAATACTTCTATCTTCATAAGTCCTTGGATAATATGTAATTAAATCCTTTAAATTGAAGATTCCAAGCCTATTTAACAATTTAGCTCTAGCCTCTCCAACACCTTTTATAAATTGAACATTTTTTTCTAAATCCAATTTCACAACCCCTGTCAAATGGGACGCCCTTTTTTGACACACCATCCCAAATATAGATTTTTCATTTTATAACATACTTAAATAAAATGTATCCTAATAAAAATATTTCTGTAAGAAGAATAACCGGAAATCCAACTGTAAAATATAACTTTTTAGTCTTATGCCTAAAAGTATACATTCCAGCAATTGTACCAATTCCGCCACCTAAAAGAGTAATTCCAAATAGCGTTTTTTCTGGAATTCTCCATGCATTATTCTTAGATTTCCATTTATCAATTCCCATAGCGGCAAAACCAATTAAATTTATAAAAGCCAAATAAATAACTGCAAATTGCCACGTAAAAATATAACCATATTCTCCCATTTTTTCTTTTTCCTTTATTTTATATACAATAATAATTATAGTTTTCCAATCGTTTTTAAAATTACGCAAAAAGTGACATCTGATTACTTTGAGTCATCCCTTCTAAACAACCAGCCTTTCCTAAAACCTCAATAACAGATTTACCAACTTTACCTCTTTGCATCAAATCATCAATACACATAAACTTTTCTTCTTCTCTAGCTGTTTGAATACTAAGTGCAGCAACAGTTCCAAGCCCTGGAACACTATTTAATGGTGGTCTTATTCCATCACCTTCTATTTTAAATTTTGTTGCATCTGATTCATATAAATCAACTGGTAAAAATTTAAAACCTCTTTCATACATCTCTAAGACCAATTCCAAAATAGGATACAAATCTTTATCCTTTGGAGCAGCACTATTACCAGCCAAATCAATTTCGCGCATTTTATTAACTAATCTTTCTTTTCCATGACACATAATATCATAATCAAATCCATCAGCCCTAATTGAGAAAAATGCAGTATAATAAGCCAAAGGTTCATGAACTTTAAACCATGCAATTCTAAATGCATTTGTAACATATGCCGCAGCATGAGCCTTAGGGAACATGTACTTAATTTTTTCACATGATTTAATATACCAATCTGGAACATCATGTTCCTTCATTATCTTTACAAACTCTGCCCATTTTTCAGGATCTTTCAAAGCCTTTCCTTTACGAACAGTTTCCATTATTTTAAATGCATGATTTGGCTCTAGCCCCATTTTCATAAGATAAACCATAATATCATCCCTACAACCTATTGCTTCACTTAATGTTACAATTCCTTGATTTATTAGTTCTTGAGCATTATTAAGCCATACATCAGTACCATGTGACAATCCAGAAATACTTATTAATTCAGCAAATGTTTTAGGTTTAGTATCAACAAGCATTCCTCTAACAAATTTAGTTCCAAACTCTGGAACTCCAAAAGTTCCAACTTCTGAATGAATTTGTTCAGGAGTAACACCAAGAGCTTCTGTTGATGAAAAAATAGACATTGTTTCTTTATCATCAAGAGGAACCTTAGTTGGATCAATTCCTGTCAAATCAAATAACATACGAATCATAGTTGGATCATCATGACCAAGAATATCAAGTTTTAATAAGTTTTGATCAATTGAGTGATAATCAAAATGAGTTGTAATTATATCTGAATTAGGATCATCTGCTGGATGTTGAACAGGACAAAATTCAAAAATCTCTCTTCCCTTTGGTACAACTATAATACCTCCAGGGTGTTGACCAGTAGTTCTCTTAACACCTGTGCAACCAACTGAAAGCCTAGCAATTTCAGCATTTGTAACTGGAATATGTCTTTCTTCATAATAGTTTTTAACATATCCAAAAGCAGTTTTATCAGCAACAGTACCAACTGTTCCTGCCTTAAATGTAGTCCCCTTACCGAAAATTACTTCTGTATATTTATGAGCTTTTGCCTGATATTCACCACTAAAGTTTAAGTCAATATCAGGCTCTTTATCACCATTAAATCCAAGAAATGTTTCAAAAGGAATATCCATTCCATCTTTTGCAAGCTTATGTCCACACTTTGGACAATCTTTATCAGGAAGGTCAAACCCATTTTTTACGCCATAATCAGTAAAATCAGAATACTTACAATTTGGGCACCTATAATGTGCTTGAAGAGAATTAACCTCAGTAATACCAGTCATATTAGCAACAAATGAAGACCCAACTGATCCTCTAGAACCAACAATATATCCATCTTCATTTGATTTCCAAACTAATTTTTGAGCAATAATATACATAACAGAAAATCCATTTTTTATAATAGAATCAAGTTCTTTATCTAGTCTTGATTGAACAATTTCAGGAAGTTTTTCACCATATAATTCATGTGCCTTACTATATGCAATATCTTTAATTGTTTGCTCACAACCTTCAATATGTGGTGGGCACTTTTCATCAGAAATTGGACTAATCCTATCACACATATCTGCAATTTTATTTGTATTTGTTACAACGATTTCATATGCTTTTTCATCACCTAAATAAGCAAATTCATCAAGCATTTCCTCAGTAGTCCTCAAATACAATGGAGCTTGAGAATCGGCATCATCATATTTTTGACCTGCTTGCAATATTCTTCTATAAATCTCATCTTGTGGATCCATAAAATGAACATCACAAGTTGCAACAACCAATTTATTTAGTTTTTCCCCTAAATCAACTATTTTTCTATTTATATTTTGAAGAGCAAAATCATCCTCTACAATACCTTCTCTAACCATATATTGGTTATTTCCAATTGGTTGTATTTCTAAATAATCATAATAATTAGCAATAGCTTCGATTTCTTCTTCTGGTCTTCCAGCAACAATTGCTCTATACAATTCTCCCGCTTCACAGGCACTTCCTAAAATTAAGCCTTCTCTATATTTTTCAAACAAACTCTTCAAAATTCTAGGTTTTTTATAAAAATAATTCAAATGAGAATATGAAATAAGTTTATATAAATTCTTAAGTCCCACATAATCTTTGGCTAAAATAATTGCATGATAAGAAGGAAGCTTTTTATATGCTTCAGGATCGCTTTCAATTACATTATCAATATCATTAACATTTTTAGCACCATGGTCTTTTAATTTTTCAATCATTACATTAAATACTGCAACCAAAGTTTTTACATCATCTAAAGCTCTATGAGCGACAATAACTTCAATTCCAAGTTTTTCAGCAATCATTCCCAATTTATATTTCTTCATATCTGGGAAAATAACCTTAGCCAAACGAAGAGTATCAATATATGTATTATTCAATTCATAACCATATTCTGCAAAATTGTGCTTTAAAAATCCAATATCGAAATCAGCATTATGAGCGACTAAAACACTATCTCCAATAAAATCTATAATTTTAGGAATAACCTTATCTATAGTTTCAGCATCTTTAACCATTTCATCTGTTATATGAGTAACTTCAACTACTTCCTGTGGTATTGGTTTTTCAGGATTTACAAAACATTCAAATTCATCAACAACTTCACCATTCTTAATTTTGATAATTCCAACCTCTGTTATCTTTTCAGTTCTAAAAGATAAACCAGTTGTTTCTAAATCAAGTACACAATATTCTCCATCTATATTTTGTTTTCTAGGATATACTACACTTGGATCTCGATCTGGAACGAAATATGCTTCAACTCCATAGATTACCTTAATATCAGCACCTGTTTTTCCTAAATATTTATGAGCTTCAGGAAAGCTTTGAACAACACCATGATCTGTAATTGCAATTGATTTCCATCCCCAACTAATAGCCCTTTTAAGTAAGTCTTCACAAGATGTAACAGCATCCATCTGACTCATTTTAGTATGCATATGCAACTCAACTCTTTTTGTATCTGCATTATCTACTCTTTTAGTTTTAGTGGCTCCTTGAGTTTCTATTATATTATTTGCCATTACTGTAATTTCTTTTGCAAAATTATCATATTTGGCAATTCCTTCAATTTTTACACCTTTAGCACCTTTTAATCTTCCAAGAACTTCTTTCGTCTTTTTTGAATCTACAAAAGCCTTCATTGTCATAGTACTAGTTCCATCATATACATTAAATTGGATGATACTTCTATTTCCCTTTATATCTCTTGTATCTCCAATACTAATAATTTCTCCTTCTATTAGTACCATTTCGGTATCATTATTGATATCAACTATATTAATCTTTGGTGCCTTTACATTTAAACTTCTTCCGTAAATTAATGGAGTTGGCTCATTTGACTCATCTTCTTTTGTCTTATCATCAGCATTTTCATCTTTAGAACCATTATTGGCCTTAAAATCAGAAAGGACAGCATTATTAGCCATAATTTGGATTTCATTTGCATAATCATCAAATTTAGCATTTCCATCAACTTTTACACCTTGTCCTTCTTTAATATTGTCTAATATTTTAGAAGCTAAATTTGTATCTACAAATGTTTTACATGTAATTGATTGTTTTCCATCATCTATAGTAAAACTAATAATCGTTCTATTATTTTTTATTTCTCTTGAATTTACACTGATGATTTCTCCTTCAACATTAACCTTTGTTGTACTATTATTTATTTCTGAAATTGGCGCAAATTTGCTTTTAAAATCTGATGTTTTTCCGAAAATCAAACCATTAGGTAATTTTGTCTCATCTCCAGTATTTTCTGCGTTCTCAAAATTGTCTACTGGTTGTTTCACCTTATTTAAAGCTCTTTCCTCAGCTTCACGTCTAGCCATTTCTTGCATATGTAAAATAGCCTCGTGTTCTTGAGCCTTTAGGTATTTGTCATATTCTTCCTTACTTTTAACTTCATCTTCCCTAAAAGATACTTTAAATCTTTTATTATACAAATTGTATATAAGGTGTTCTAATCCTTTATCAAATTTTTTGGTAATTAGAAAATCAGCTCCCTTGATTTTAAGCTCAACACAAATAGCACTGCCATCTATATGTACAGTGCTATTTCGTAAAATTGCTCTAGTCATTGGTTCCTTTTTAGACATATATGTAACTAAATCTTGCCAATCTTCTTCAATAGTTGGAACAATATCTACATCTTCGTACTGAATTTCAATTCTTGCGCTCCCAACTTTAAACCTATTTACTGCATATTCTTCAAAATTAGAAATTTCTTTAATAGATATCTTTTCACTACTTGTTATGCAAATCTCTAATCTATTACTCTTTTTATATAAATTTGCCTTTAAAAAATTAGCTAAATATATTTTCTCATCTATATTCGAATAATCACTAAATATATCTTTTACCTTCTGCATTTTTACCTGCCTACCTCATTTATTTCAAAAGCATTTTTAATATTTTCAAATACTTTTCCAACATCTTTTACTGACTCAATCATAATAAATTTATCTAATATATTTCTAGTTTTCTTTTTAATTATTATAGTTCCTACATTAAATGGCTTTTGAATTGAACCTTGTTGATAAGAAATATCTTCAATTTCTGAAAAAGATATTTGTATTGCCTTTTTTCTAATTTTTCCTTTAGTATACACTAATTTAGAATTATATAAAGTACACATTCCAGAATTAATTTTTAATTCTGAATATAATAGATACAAAATTCCAATAATACCAAATATGCAACCTGATAAAACAGCATATCTCCAATATGAAATATTTACAGATAATAATAAAACAATCATAAAAATCACTATTCCGATTTGCTCAATATGTCTTAACAATTCATAACCTAAAACAAATTTCTGTTTAAAAGTATATGTCTTTTCTACATCATTATGTAACCTCTGCTGTTCCATCAATTTGTTCATACAATTATTGCAAATTTCACCTTCTCTTTTTAATTCTGCTCCACATATCTTACAATTCATATTAATCCATTCCTTTCTTTAGTATCATCATTATATAATTCGCAAAATATCCATATATGATATATAAATAGACAATAATATAAGTAAACCAAAACCTACTAGTTGAATTCCAATTTCTAGTTCTTGTTTCATTGGTTTTCTCCTAATAGCTTCTATTAAAAGAATTAGTATTTTACCACCATCTAAAGCAGGTATTGGTAAAAGATTAGTAATTCCAAGAGATAATGATATTAATGCCATAATATAAATAAATTCATATATTCCACTTGTTGAAGCAACTGTTTTAGAAATTCCAATTGGTCCCATCATTTGATTCGCTTTCACTCCACCTGTAAATATAGCCTTTACATTATCGGCTAGAGAAAGCGCAAAATCGCCAGTTTCAAACCAAGCATAATATATTCTATTAAAAAAGCTTTTGTCTGCTTTCTTAAATACAATACCTAAATAATAATTCGTAATCTCATCTGGAGTAATTACTACTTCTTGTTCTTTTCCATCTCTTAAAAGCTTGATATTAACAGTATCTCCAGAATTATTTATTTGATTTACTAATTCTTCATAATTATTTTCCACATCTTTTCCATTTATTGTTAAAATCTTATCTCCTACTTTTAGTATATCTTCTGAATTAGATCCATCTACAATATATGATATTGTAGTGCTTTTTCCTTCATCATTTTCAAGATAGATTCCTAAAGTTTTTGTTTTTACTTCAGTTGGTGTAACTTTAAACTCTTGAGTTTTTCCATCTCTCTTAACTGTTATAACTACTTCTTTAGATCCTGTTTTGGCTAATATTTTATTTACATCTTTACTTATAAAAATATGTTTTCCATTTATTGAAACAATTTCATCACCTGCAACAATACCTGCTGTATCAGCTCCATAATTTTCCATAACACTATCTACTGTTTTAGATGCAAAATTTCCTGCAATAGCCAATAAAACAAAATATGCAAAAAGGCCAAAAACAATATTTACTAGGCCTCCTGCTGCAACAATAGCTATTCTTTTTGGAATTGGTTGAATAGAAAATGAGCCTTCATCACTTGACCTCTCATCTTCTCCGAGCATACTCACATATCCACCTAAAGGAATTAACCTTAAGGAATATGTTGTTTCACCTTTTTGCTTTGATAATATCTTTTTCCCAAATCCAATTGAAAATTCATTAACTCTAACTTTAAAAAATTTTGCAACTAAAAAATGTCCACTTTCGTGAATTAATATTAAGAAACCTAATAAAAATATTATTTTTATCGCATTTATTAAAAAAACTAGCAATCTTTCCTCCTAAATTAAAAACATTAGTAAATAATACATAAATGGTGCTGCAAAGATAACACTATCAAATCTGTCTATAATTCCTCCGTGCCCTGGTATTAAATTAGAAAAATCCTTAACCTCCATATATCTTTTTATACATGAAGCTGAAAAATCTCCTATTTGCCCAAGTATAGTTGTAATCAATGCAATCAATGCAATCCAACCATAATTAATATTTAAACCAAAAACATTATTAAAAATAACACTAGCTAAAACTACTAATATTACTGCACTTATCGCACCTGCGACACACGCCTCTATATGTTTATTAGGACTAATTTTACTAAATGTAATTTTTCCAAAATTCACTCCTACCAAATATGCAATTATATCACTACCCCATGTAACTAATAGTAAAAGACCTATATAGTATTTTCCAATATTATTTCCGTTTTTTTCAATTCCATAAATTAATGATATAAATGACATAAAACCAACTATATAAACAATTCCAAACAATGTCATAGCAATATCTGCAAAATTAATTTTCATATCTGAAAATACGACATGCATAAATAAAATTGAAACAATAGATAATATTGCAATTCCTAAATATTTTAATAAATATTCACTAGGAATAACATGTATAAAAGCTATTGAAATAGCTGATATGTAACCTATCCATGAAACTGGTCTAAACTTATGTCCAACACATTTTAAATATTCATGCATGCCAAGTATTGCAAGTATTGCAACAATAACATCTACAATATATTTATTACCAAAAATTATTAATAATAAAACTAGTGGTAATCCTATAATTGTAGTTAATGATCTTTTTAACATAATTAATATTCTCCTAAAGATTATTTTGCACCAAATTTTCTATTTCTTGATTGATATACTTTAATAGCATTATCAACATCTTCTTCTGAAAAATCTGGCCAATATTTATCTACAAACCAAAATTCAGAATATACTATTTGCCATGGCAAAAAGTTACTTGTACGTAATTCATTACTTGTTCTGATAACTAAATCTGGATCAGGTAATCCTGCAGTATATAAATTATTAGATATCAATTCTTCATTAATATCATCTACTTCTATTTTTCCAGACTTAACCATTTCAGCAATTTTTTTAGTTGCTTGAACTATTTCATCCCTTCCGCCATAATTAATTGCAATTGTAAAAACAATACCTGTATTATCTTTGGTTCTTTCAGTACAGTTTTCCATACTTTTCTGCAAACTCTTAGATAGCCTACTTTTATCTCCAATAAATCGAAGTTTTATATTTTCAGTATTAGCCCTTTTACCCCAATCGTCTAAGTTTGTCTTTAAAAGAAGCATTAAAGCTCCAACTTCCTCTTCACTTCTTTTCCAATTTTCTGTTGAAAAGGCATATACTGTAATATATTTTATTCCCACTTTTTGAGAATATCTTACTATTTTTTCTAAAGTTTTTGATCCTTCTTTATGTCCAAGCCTATAATCTAAGCCTTTCTCTTTTGCCCATCTTCTATTTCCATCCATAATAATTGCAATATGATTTGGTAAATTTAAATTTTCCATCTATTTCTCCAATCTAAAAAAGTAATTCTATACAGACATTATTTCTTTTTCTTTTTTCTCACATATAGCATCAATTTCTGCAATTTTTTTATCAGTTAATTTTTGAATTTGCTCTTCAGCCTTTTTCAAATCATCTTCTGTAATTAATGAGTCTTTTTCTAATTTTTTAGCCTCATCTATTCCATCTCTTCTAATTGCTCTAATTGAAACCTTAGAATCTTCAGCAATTTTTTTAATATCTTTTACTAAATCTTTTCTTCTTTCCTCTGTCAATTCAGGGAATGATAAACGAATAACAGATCCATCATTATTTGGATTTAAACCAATATCAGATGCCAATATTGCTTTTTCAATTTCTTTTAGTACACTGCGATCCCATGGTTGAATAACTATTAATCTTGCTTCTGGAACAGATATTCCAGCAACTTGATTTATTGGTGTAGGTACACCATAATAATCAACTGTTATTTTGTTTAATATAGCAGGATTTGCTCTACCTGCCCTGATTTCTGAAAAATTTTCTTCTAAAACACTTAATGTTTTATTCATTCTTTCTTCTAATTCATCAAATTCCATATTCTTTCTTTCCTCTCTTATAATTTAACGATTGTGCCTATATTCTCACCATTTGCAGCTCTTACAATATTTTCAGGATCTTTTAATGCAAATACTGAAAGTGGAATATTATTATCTCTACATAAAGCAATAGCGGCAGCATCCATTACTTTTAAATCTTTTGCTAAAACTTCATCATATGTAATTTCATCATATTTTATGGCATTTGGATCTACTTTAGGATCTGCAGAATATACGCCATCAATTGTTTTTGCAACTAATATTACATCTGCCTCTATTTCACATGCCCTAAGTGCAGCCGTTGTGTCTGTTGAGAAAAATGGCACTCCTGTCCCCCCTCCAAATACTAAAACAGCTCCTTCTTCAAAGTGTTTTTCAGCATCTCTTTTTGTAAATGTTTCTGCAACTTGTGTCATTGGTATAGATGTCTGACATACAGCTTTTATTCCTTTAGATTCTAGAGCATCTTTTATTGCAAGTGAATTAATTACTGTAGCAAGCATTCCCATATAATGTGAAGTCACTTTTTCCAGATTTTTTCCATACCAACCTCTCCAGATATTGCCACCACCTGTAACAACACCAACTTGCACTCCGCTTTTAACAACTTCTACTATTTTATCGCAAATTGAACTAACGACTTCAGAGTCAATTCCTGTTTTCTGTTCCCCTGCTAATGCTTCACCACTTATTTTTAATAGGACTCTTTTATACATTTTTATACACAACCCCCATTATATTTTACTTTCGTAATCATATCATATTATATACAATATCGCTATAATTTTTTTATTATTTCAATTCTACTTTTGGATTATCTGTAATCTCATATTCTGCTTTGGGGATAATTCTTTTCTCAGCAGGTACGAAACCTCTAACCTGTACAGTAGGAAAAATCCAAGTATATGGTCCTATACATGTGCCAGGAACACTAGCAGAATTTGCACCTAATCTAGTATTATCTCCTATAACTGATCCAAAAAATGCTGTTCCTGTATCATATTTTTTCCCTTTGATTTTTATTTGTATGTTTTGTTGGTCAAATCTACGATTAGCTAAAATCGTTCCACTTCCTATTCTTGTAGATTTTCCAATTATTGAATCACCACAAAAGGTTAAACTTTGAACTTTGGCTTTATTTTGTACGATACAATGTTTTAGTTCTGCACCATGACCAATTACAGCATTATCTCCAATAATTGAATAAGGTCTAATTAAAGCTCCTGCCTGGATAGTTACATTCTTTCCTATTATTACAGGGCCTTCTATAGTAACATTAGCACCTATTTTTGTTCCCTCGTCTATAAAATAATTTCCTGTTATAGATGTAAACTCTCCAACTGATGCTTTATTCACTTTCAAGTCCTGTTTAACAACTTTTTCTTCTACATATGAATCTATTTTATTAATTGGTTCCCAAATAAGGTTACACCCTTCAAATATTTCTTTTTCACTAAATTCTTCCATATGTTTAAAATAATATTCTAAGTTTAATTCTTCCACAAAATCACACTCCTATTTAATTTTTTTTCAAAAGTATGTTATCATATTTTACTACCCATTTCAATTACTTTAATTTATTTTTATATTAGATTACTTATTTAACTAAATCCACTGCAATATTGCATAAAAAAAGAGCCAAATCAATTTGACTCCCATCTTACAATTTTTATATCTTTATATGTAGACAAAACTTCCATATACTTTTGATAGTCCTCTTCCCATAAAACATTAGGTACTTTATCAAAAGCATCAAATACTCTTTCAGCTTCTCTTAAAAAAACAAGTTGTTCATTTGTAGTTAATTTTTCATACTTCTTCGAGAATGCATATAACTTATTGAGCGTCTCATTAGCTTTAATAAAGGTCCAAAAATCTTTAACATTCATTCCTGCCATTTTTATCTGAGCTACTGCTAAAGCTATTAACATTACTATAATTGCAAGAAGCATAAAAATTATCACAAGAAATCCTGTCATAATTTACCCCATTCCTTTTTAGCATTTATTCTTTAGTAACTATAATACCTATTTGAGATTATATCATATAGATTTTTTTTGTACAATACATATAAAAATAAAAAATTTGTCGAAAAATGTTGAAAAAAATCTTTTACTAATATATTATAAAGAAAATGTAAAAAGGAAGTTAAAAATGAATATATTAAATAATTTAAAAATTAATAGAATAGCTACATCTTCTGATAATTCAGCTTTTTCTATTCTATTTATTTCTAAATTTGTAAAATATAACCTAGAATAATTCATTCTGGGTTATTTTTTTACCTTTATATATTTTTATGTTTTCAAATTTTTTAATAAATTTTAAGGAGGTAGTTTTTTCATGGAAGAAACAAACAAATCACGCAAGTTAATCCTTGATGTTAATGAAAAGCCACAACTTCTTCAATGGATTATTCTTGCATTTCAACATGTATTTGCTATGTTTGGAGCAACTATTTTAGTTCCAATCTTAGTAAATCAAGCCGCAGGAGGAGAAGTTCTTTCTATCCCTGTAGCATTGGTAGCAGCAGGAATTGGCACATTAATTTACATTTTATGTACAAAAGGGAAATCTCCTGTTTTCCTTGGGAGTTCATTTGCTTTTATAGCACCTATTGCACTAGGATACACAAAAGGTGGAATTGGTGGCGCAATGACAGGAGTAATGGTTGTTGGCTGCATCTACATAATTGTATCTATTATTATACGATTTGTAGGCAAAAATTGGCTTGATAAAATATTACCTACTATTGTTATTGGACCTATGATTATGATTATAGGATTAGGATTAGCTTCATTTGCAGTAAGTCAAATTGGAATTGTTGATACTGCTCCTTCTGTTCCATCAGTTTCAGAAACAGAGAAAACAGAGCAAGATTCAGAAGCAGTCACACAAACAAAAGAATTATCTGATGAAGAAAAAGAAGGACTTTACACTGGAACTGTAGTAAACGAAAATGGTGAGACAAAAGATGTAAAGGTTGATTATATGACTGTAAACGCAGAAAAAAATGTTGATAAATCATTAAAATGGAAAGGAATTGTAGTAGCATTAATTACATTTTTAGCTACAGCAATTGTTATGGTTAGAGGAAAAGGATTTATCAAAATAATACCATTTTTAGTAGGTATCATAGTTGGATATATAGCTGCAATTTGTTTTGGACTTGTTGATTTTACACCTGTTAAAGAAGCTGCATGGTTTAGTATACCTAATTTCAAATTACCATTTAAAGATTACACACCTGATTGGTTAGTAGCACTAACAATTGCCCCTATTGCCTTAGTTACTATGGCAGAACATATCGGAGATCATACAGCATTAAGTACAATAATAGGAAAGGATTTATTAAAAAATCCAGGTTTAGAAAACACCTTACTTGGTGATGGTCTTGCAACTTTAGTAGCAGGTGCAATTGGAGGCCCTGCAAATACAACATATGGTGAAAACACATCAGTCGTTGGTATGACAAAAATTGCTTCAGTATGGGTTATAGGCCTAGCTGCAATATTTGCAATTATTTTAGGTTTCTTAGGAAAGTTTACAGCATTAGTTACTACAATACCTAGCCCTGTTCTTGGTGGTGTATCACTACTTCTTTATGGTTTTATTGCAGTTAATGGTTTAAAAGTATTAATTGAAAACAAAATGGATTTTGGAAAAAATAAGAATATAATTGTTGCATCAAGTATGCTTGTTCTTGGACTTGGTGGAGCTGTTCTATCAATAACACATGGTGACTTCTCTATCTCATTCTCTGGAATGAGCTTAGCTGCAATTGTTGGAATACTACTTAGCTTATTATTACCTGATGAAAAAGAAGATGATGAAGAAACAAATGAAAAAGAAACTGATACAAAAAGTGAAGAAACAACAGAAGAAAAATCTGATGAATTTCAAAAAGCAGATTCTGAAAAACAAACCACTCCTGTTATAACTATAACAAAAGAAAAAATAGATAAAGAAAACTTAAAATCTGTAATTGAATTAGATCATCCACTTATTGAACACAAATTAGGGATATTAAGAAATAAATCAACAGGTACCAAAGAATTTAGAGAACTTGCTGGTGAAATTGGCTCATTCCTATGTTACAAGGCAATGGAAGATGTAAGTCTTGAAGAAACTGAAATAGAAACACCAATTTGTAAAATGCAAACAAAAAAGCTTAATGAAGATAAATTTGCTTTCGTTCCTATCCTTAGAGCTGGAATGGGAATGCTAGATGGAGTTATAAGTGTAATTCCTAATGCTAAAATAGGACATATTGGAATGTATAGAGATGATTCAAATGATCATAAACCTGTAAACTACTTCTTTAAAGTTCCAAAAAATATTGAAGACAAAGAAGTAATACTTTTAGATCCAATGCTTGCAACTGGTGGAAGTGCAATTGATGCAATTGAACTACTAAAGGAAAAAGGTGTTAAAAAGATAAAATTCTTATGTATTATTGCAGCACCTGAAGGCTTAGAAAAAGTTCAACAAAAACATCCTGATGTTAAAATATATTGTGCAAAAATTGATGACCACTTGAATGAAGATGCATATATCGTTCCTGGCCTTGGAGATGCTGGTGATAGAATATTTGGAACTAAATAAATATAAATAAATATACGAGGTCTATAAAAAATAACAATTATTCTTTTATAGACCTCGTATTCATTTTTTATCAATAATCAACTTATCACCATATACAATAGATTTATTAATAATTTTATCAACCAATTCATCCTCTATCTGCACTTCAACCTCTCTTCTAACTGTTCTTGCTCCATATTTAAAATAATTACATTTTTCTAATATATATTTTTTAAAATTCCTAGATACATCAAATTCAATATTCCTCTGTTTCATACTAATTTTAAGTTTTTCTATTTCATTTTCTAAGATTTTCATCATTACATCTTCAGTCAAATGATTAAAAACAATAATCTCATCTAATCTATTTATTAATTCAGGTTTCAAAAATTTGTTTACTTCAGAAATAATATCTTCCCTTTTTATAATATCATCTTTATTAAAACCAATCTTTCCCTTTTTATTCATAATATCTGCACCAATATTAGAAGTTAAAATTATTAGCGTTTCCTTAAAATTTGCAACTGTTCCACTAGAATTAGTTAGTTTGCCATCTTCTAATATTTGAAGCAATATGTTTAATACATCAATATGAGCCTTTTCTATCTCATCAAAAAGAACAACACAATAAGGATTCTTCCTAATTTTATTTACCAAATCATTTTCACTATCATATCCAATGTACCCGTGGAGGTGATCCAATCAATTTTGAAACAGATGAAGGTTCCATAAATTCGGACATATCAAGTTTTATTAATCTTTTAGACTTACCAAAATATTTCTCTGCTACAACTTTTGCCATTTCTGTTTTTCCTACCCCAGTTGGCCCTAAAAATAAAAAACTTCCTATTGGTCGATTATTGTTTTTTATACTAATAGCACTTCTTCTTATTGATTTAACAATTTTTGTTACCGCTTCATCTTGGCCTATTATATGTTTTTTTATTTTATTTTCAAGTCTTTTTAATTTCTCCAAGTCATTCTCTTCAACACTCTTTATAGGAATACCAATTAAATCTGAAATAACTTTTTCAATATCATAACCATTAACAACACCTTTACCACAAATTTTTACTCTAGATGATGCCTGATCTAACAAATCAATTGCTTTATCTGGTAAAAATCTTTCAGGAAGATATTTAATAGACATTTTTACAGCTTTTTCTATAGCACTATCAGATATTTTAACATTATGAAATTTTTCATATTTAATAGCAATATTTTTCAAAATTTGAACCGCTTTTTCTTCATCAGGTTCATCAATAATAACACTTTGAAATCTCCTTGCAAGAGCTGTATCTTTTTCTATATATTTTCTATATTCTTCAACAGTAGTCGCACCAATTAATTGAATATCACCTCTTGCAAGTAGTGGTTTAAAAATATTTGCTGCATCTATTGCGCCTTCAGCCGCTCCTGCTCCCACAATAATATGAACTTCATCAATAAATAAAATTATATCTTTATTTTCTTGAATTTCTTTAATACACTTTTTTAGTCTATCCTCAAAATCTCCTCTATACTTACTACCTGCGAGAATCTGTGTCAAATCCAAATTAATTATTTTCTTATTTTTTAAAAAATCATCTATTTCATTTTTTGAAATTTTTAAAGCCAATTCTTCAACAATAGCAGTTTTCCCTACCCCTGCTTCTCCAATAAGACATGGATTGTTTTTATTCCTTCTTCCTAAAATTTCAATTATTCTATTTACTTCATTTTCCCTTCCAAAAGCCCCATCAAATTTGTTTTCTAAAGCCATTTCTACCATATCAGTTCCATATTTATCAAGTTCGATTGTTCTACTTTTTTTATTTTTTACTTCTAAAGATTCATTATAAATCTTTTTATATAATTGTTTTATTATATTATCAACATCAATACCAGAATCGACAGCAATTTTACAACCCAATGAATCCTTATCATTAAACAAACTAACTACAATTTGTTCTGTTCCAATATAATCAGAACCAATTTGTTTTGCAGAAATTTCAGCCCTTTCCATAATCTTTTTTAATCTAGGGGTTATTCCTATTAATTCATTTGAAAATGTACCTTTTCCAAGAATTTCTTCTATTGTCTTGTAAATAGAATTTTCACTAATTCTATTATCTCTAAAAATACTTGATACAATTCCTAAATCATTTTTTATCAGTCCATATAAAATATGTTCTGTTCCTAAATATTTATGTCCCATTTCTTTTGCAAAATCTTCAGATAATTTCCATACATTTTTAGCGGCTTTAGTTAATTCAAAATTTAATTCCAATACCATCCACCTCTTATATGGATAGTATTGGAATTAATAAAGAAAAATATTCCAATTAATTATTCTTTAACAGCTTTTTCAATAGCTTTTTCTAATTCAGCTGTACATTGTGGACATCTTGTGGCTTTATACTTAATTTCTGATAAACAATATGGACATTCTTTTGTTAATGGTTCAACATCTACTTCAACTTGTTCGCCCTTATCATTTTTAACCAATTTTTTTGTAACTTTTCCTAAAGTTGCTTTATTCATTTTTTCTATACGCTTGTTAATTCCCATTACAACCTTTAGCGCTAAAAATACAGATAATGCAAGTATTATAAAATTAATCAAAGCTGTAATAAATGAACCAATTCTAATTTCAGCAGTTGAAACTTTAATTACCCAATCTGCATAATCAACATTACCTGTAAATAATGCTGTAAATGGCATTATGATGTCTTGAACAAGTGATGTGATAATTGCTTGGAAAGCACCTCCAATAACTAAACCTATAGCCATGTCTAACACATTTCCCTTTAGTGCAAACTCTTTAAATTCTTTTAAAAATTTCATTTTTTTCTACATTCCTTTCCTTTTCTTTGTTATTCTCTATTTTAATATGTAACAAATATATCACAATTTTCGCCATTTTTCAATCATTATAAAAAACAAAAAATGAACCTCCATTGTCTTGCAATTTAGGTTCACTTTATTAACATCTTATATCTTTATTTTACATATTCATTTAAAGCCTTTTTCCTATATTGTAAATCATCCATTTCAGATGTAGGAACATATCCTGGTCTACTATTAATTACATCTGGAATTCTATTTACAATACTTGCACATGTCAATCTTACGGTATCAGGTCTTGCTACAACAATTGATGTATCTGGCTGCCCTTCAATTTTCCATTCATTTTTGTCATACTCATCTTCAGCATAAACCTTTCCTATACATTCACTTTCAATAATAACGCCCTCTTTTGTAACAGTCGTAACCACAGCACTCATTCCTGTAGCATCTCCAGCTTTTATATTCATATTTAATGTTGAAGAAAACAAATCTTTATCATAAGTTTGAGGAACACATTTTTGAGTTTGAGAAACAACAGTTAGCCCAAGTTTATCTGCAAGCCAACCATTTACATTCCACATATAAGATGGTGCAAATTCACCTTTTTGCATCATTTCAAAACGTTCTTCTTCAGAAATTCTATCAGCACTTGCAACTTCTTTATCAAATTCTTCAAGAGAAAGTCCAGCTCCATGAGCTTTGGCTAAAGCAATTCCATAATCTTCAACATTATAGCTAGAACTTCCTTTTATTTTATCAATTTTATGAGTTGCACCAGCAATAGATGTTATTAATTGTCCCCAAAAAATATCTTGATACCCACTACCTGTAATTGTACAATTATGCTCTTTTGCAAGTTCATCAATCCTATGTGTTAAAACAGGATTTGAATTTCCTGAAAAGAAAGCTTCCTCACATGTTGTAATTGCATTAATTCCAAGCTCTGCACAAAGCATTAAAGCATCTTCAACGTCAGATAATAGGCTCATAGTTGTAACTATACAAATATCAGGCTTAGTTTGACTCAAAATTTCTCTAGCATCTTTAGCATCTGAAACTTTGATTCCCTTATTTTCACAGCCCATTATTTCGCCAATATCTTTTCCAATGACTTCAGGATTTAAATCAAAAGCGCAAACAATTTCTGCATCTTTCTCTAATGCATACATCATAGTGTAAACTGACATTTTCCCAGTACCATATTGAGCTACCTTAATTTTTCTTTCCATAAAATACCTCCTAATAATAATCTATTTTAAGTATTACCATTAATTATGTACCTATTCATTTTCTTCATCATCAAAAACAAATGTAATTGTAGCATCATACAATTGTTGATAATTTAGTCTTTTCCATTTTGCCTCTGTATTTTCACCAAATTGAATTTCAAGTAAATCCCAAATTGCAACCCACCACGCAACACTTATGAAATATCCTAAAAATCTTGATAAATCTTCAGTCAAAACATTTATTAATAATATAATTAATCCAACAATAAGCATAACAACAGATTTCATATTATTTACTGATAAATCATAATCTACATCATCTATCTCTATTCCATAATTATTCTTTATAGATTTTTTTATTTTTGACTGTTCTTCTTCATCAACCCTAGGGCAATGAATTTCTAGAACTATATCAGTATTTATTGGAATCATATATGCAATTTCTTCAATATAATCACAAACACTATCTGCAAGTTCCATTTGTTTATAATCATGTTCCATATATAGATCTGAAATTTTCTCTAGCTTTACAGGAATAATAGCTTTTCCTCTTTTCATATAATTTTTTTCAATATAGTTTTTCTCACTAAATTTAATCTTACGATTTTTTCTTCTACCTTTTCTTTTAGCAGCCATATCTCTTTTATATGATACTTTGGATATCATATGCTCCTTTCATTTTTTATATTTGACAGCCTATATCTTTGCACTTCCAATCTCCATATAGAGCATAATTCAAACATTTTAATCCGCCATTACAACTATCTGAAAACTGGCATTTATTACAATCTTCTGGAACAGTTTTTTCTCGAAGTTTATTCAAAATCTCGCTATTATTGTATAAATCTATCATGTTTTCTTCAAACAAATTTCCAATCCTAATTGGCATTCTTCTACATGGAACTAAATCTCCATTTTCCATTACTGTAAGTAGCTTATCTCCTGCATTACATCCATAAGCGAATCCATTAATCTCTTGAAATTGCAAAGCTCTATTCATTGAAACGATTTTACTTTTTTCTCGTTGTTTTTTCATTATTTTCAAATATTTGCCACATTGCTTATGATTTAATACTAAATTTCTATCTGCTGATTCTCCAAGTGGAATATATCTATCTGACCAAACATTATTTACATCATATTTTTTTGCATATTTTACAACTTTAGGAAATTCCTTATAATTCAACGAACTAGCAGTAAATGAAATGGAAGTAAAAATTCCTTGCTTTCGCAAATTTGTTATTCCTTCTGCAATCTTTTTATATGTTCCTTTTCCTCTAATAAAATCATTCATCCTTCTTCCGCCCTCTAGGCTCACTTGAACATAATATGGATTATATGATTTTATTTTTTCTGCAATACCTTTTGTAATTAAAGTTCCATTTGTCAATATCGAAAATGTAATTAAATCACTATCTTCTTTTATCAAATCTAAAACATCAAAAAGATGTGGATTACAAAGAGGTTCTCCCCCTGTAATATTAATATGGCCTTTCATATCAAGGCTTTTAAGCAAATCTTTATATTGATTATAAATATTTTTTAATTTTTCAAATTCTAATTGAATTGGAATATGACTTTCTTGATAACAATGCAAACATTTTAAATTACAATTCTCACTCAAATGCCATTGCAAAATAAATCTTTCTACCAAGAACCTCCACCTCCGCATGATGAACATCCTCCTCCACATGAAGAGCAACCACTTCCACATGAAGAACAACCAGAAGATGAGCTAGAACTAGAACTATATGGAACATATAAATCACTATTAAATCTAGACCAATTGCGATCATTTGAATAATCAAATGTCCCCATATCAATTTTAGGCATTTGTATATTTTCAAATTTCTTAATCCAAATTTTAGAAATATTTAAAACATATGTATATGGTAAAATATTATAAAAATACTGTGGATTTGATTCTACTAATCTTTCCAAATCTGGTTTTTCTGCAGTATTTAAAAATTCTTTAAATCCCTTAACTTTTGCAATTATTTCTTCACCATATTCAGTTTTTCTTCCCATAAAAATTGTAAAAAACAAATTAATAGGAACACATAAAAATGGTAATATATATAACTTACTCCAAACCGGATCTAAATCTTCTGTTACAAAATAAGAAAACAAACCAAGTGTTAATGACAAAATTGTGATAAAAAATCCAACCGATTTTTTAGAATCAGACTTTTGATCTTTTATTAAACTTTTATATGAACCATTTAAATTCATTTCTACTTCATTTATAGCCTTATATAATGTCTTATGTTCACTTAAAATAATAGTATCACTTTCTTTAAACAATTCATCATATACTATCTTTTCATAACTATTCATTGGCTCTAACTTACTAATTTTCTCATTATATTCTTCTACTAATCTTTTAAAATCTTCTTTTCCTTGCTCATATTGTTCTTTTTGTTTTTCATGACCTTCCCATCTAGTTTCTGTATTATCAGATATAATTTTAATATATCCGCCATTTACAAGTTCATCTCTAACATTATTAAACTGTTCAAAATTTGCTTTAAGCTCCTTAAGTTTGGCATTTTTAAATAAATATTTCATCATAGTATTTGCGTTTGGAGATAATTCAGAGTTAATATTTTTTAATTTCTTAATAACTATTTTTCGTTTATCAACCATTGACTCAAGGTCTTTTAATTCTTTAATCTCTCTTCCAATCAAACTTGTAATCTTTATCTTCTTATCATCAGTATCATCAATTTTTATATATTTTTTTGCAGCCAATGAAATTATTAGCGAAATAGATAATTTAACCCTATTTTTGTTTCCATATATATAGCCTATCTCAGCAGAACTTAAATTATCTGGTGGATAATACTCTATTGACATTACACGCTTTCTAAAATCTTTTCCATATTTTAACCACATTATAATACAATAAATAGTTAGTCCAATTGTTATAATAGTCAAAATAACAGATTTATATTCATAATTCCAACTTCCTTTTGAAAAATAGCCTTCAGGAAGCTCAATATCTACAGTTAATGCTTCGTCTAAAATATTTCCAGTTTCTCTATTATATCTATAATTATCAAAATAAGCAGTTAATGTACTTCCATTTACATCATAATATACATAGTCATTAACATTATTTTTTCTTTCTTTATCTACAAAGAAATTTATGTTATAACCTTCGATACTCTTAGGCATAGTTACATTAATTGAAGCATTTTGAATCTCTGTTCCCCAATAATCTCCAAATGCATGAAAAATAAACTCATCTCCATCTTTAAATGGATCTGAACCCATATCATATTTGTATTTTATTTGGTATAGTTTTTCACCTTCTTCTACATATTCACTTGCACTACCAATTTTAATTCTATATTTTCCATTTTCTTTATCAACTCTATATTCATCACCAATTGCTTCATAATTTGAAACTTTTGATTTTCTCCTAATCGTTTTTCCGTCTTTACCTGTATATTTTAACCATTCAGGTGTAAACTTATATATTCCATGGTGATATGGCTCATACCAGTTAACTAAAATATTTTCAGAAACATCAACAATGTTTTCTTCACTAACTACTAGATTTACATTATATGAGCTAATTGTAAATCCATCAGCAGTATTTTTCTTTATAGTTTTTGGCAAAGCAAATGAATATAATATCATTATCAGCATTATAAATATTCCAATTGACCCTACTGACCATAAGAAATCTTTTAATATTTTTCCATTTTCTGATTTTATCGCAATTTTCTTCATTATTTTTTTCCTTTTTTATAAATTCTAATATATTTATAACATAAATGATTTTTATACTCAACCAATATATTAAAATATTATTTAAGAAAATAAATTTCATTTTTTCGAACAAGCAAAGGAAGCCAGACAAGTGCCTAGCTTCCTCTTCTTTATCTTATTTCATGGATGTGGATCCATGGAATAAAGACTTTTGCCTCTCCTCGAGGCCGTTGCTGAAAAAAAGGCTTTGGTACATCTTCCTCAAAGACGATTCCTAATGAATCGACCTCAAGAAGCCATCCATAACAGGATCTATCCGCCTTTGTAAGGTATACCTTATGCCCGATTTTTTCTTTTAAAAAGTTGGACATTTCCATCATTTTTTCCTCCTGGGCAATTGCCCTGCTGATTTATAGTTTCATAGATTGAATTATAGCATATATTAAGAACTTTTTCAATTATAACCGTGCTATCTTTGTCTATATCATTTGATAAATTAATAACAAAAGCGAATCTACGAAACGCTAT
>CAMYZH010000019.1 GCA_947303785.1 uncultured Clostridium sp. | reverse complement strand
GAAATAAAATGAAATATGCTAAACTAACAATTGATGTTGATTTATTAAAAGAGCGTTCAGCTGAAGTTTCTTTAGTTTCTACTTCTAACTCAAATCCGCCAAAAAATACTGGAAGAACTAAAGTTGCTGCAGGCTTAGTAATTTTATTGATAGCTTTGGTAGTAATAAAAATAATCTATGATAAAAAAAATAAATAATCAAAAATGGATATAGATTTTAGTTTCTATATCCATTTTATTTTTTCTTAAATTAATTTTTTGAACTCTTCTAAATCATTTTTAAAATTTTCAAATGCTTCTTTATAAACATTTTCATCTAATGGGTCAACACCCGCTAATCTCAATAATTCTACCGGGCTTAGACTTGAGCCTGATTTTAAAAATTTCAAATAATTCTCTATTTGTTTTTCATCATTTTCAAATATTCTTTTAGCAATTACTGATGCAACACTCATTCCTACCGTATATTTATAAACATAGTAATTATAATAAAAATGTGGAACTGAATAACATGCATATTTACTATACTCGTGAAGTTGTACTCTTCCCCCATAATACTCCTCTGATAATTTTTCATATAAATCAGTAATAGTTTGACTTGACAAGCCTTCATTATTTGCAACTTTTTTGTGTAATATGTTTTCAAAATTTGCAAAAAATGGCTGTCTGTAACATGTTCCTATAAACTCATCTAATTTTCTAGAAAGTAAAAATTTCTTTTCTTCATTATTAGTGCTTTTTGATATTAATAAATTCATAAGCAAGTTTTCATTTACAGTTGAGGCTACTTCTGCTACAAAGATTCTATAATCATAATTGAAAAAGTCTTGATTTTGTTTTGAAAAATAGGTATGTGCTGAATGGCCTAGTTCATGAATTAATGTAAATACAGATTCAATATCTCCTATAAAACTTGTTAATATATATGGGTTTGAATCATAGCAACCTGATGAATATGCTCCATGTCTTTTTCCTTCATGTGGCATATAATCAATCCATCTTTCTTCCCTTGCCTTTTCCATTATTTTTCTATATTCTGGTCCATAGTTTTTGGTTGCTTCAAAAATTAGTTCAAATGCATCATCTATTGTGTATTTTTTTTCTGGTTCTTCTACGATTGGGAATCTTAAATCATAATTTTGTAATATGTCTTTATTCATTAGTTTTTTAAAAACATCTAAATATTCTAAATAATATTTATGATAATCTTCATTTGCAGCTTTTAAAACCTTATAAAACAACTCTTCTGTAACTTCATCTCCAAAACAACTAGCTTCAAGTGCTGAATTAAATTTTCTAGCTTTACTATAAAAAACATCTTTTTTCATTGTACTTTCTAGTGTTGAAGCATATACATTTGCCATTTTTTTATATTCAACATTTAGTTTTTCATAACACTGTTTTCTAACCGCTTCATCTTTATTTTTCAAATATTCTTTTGCAGTTTCTTCATTTAGGAAAAACTCTTTTCCATCAATGATTACAGGTTCAAATTCAGGTCTGATATTTGAATATGTCTTATATGCTGATTCAAGTACTCCACTTGCCATGGCAAGTACTTCTTCTGTTTCGTCACTTAAAATGTGTGGCTTTGTTCTTAAAATATGATTTATCATGTTTGTATATTTTTTACATCTTTCGTCTTGTAGAATTTTTTTAGATTTTTCTTCATTTTTTAGTATTTCTAAATCTATAAAAACTGTTTTACTGCTTAATTCTTCAATTAATCCGGAAATACTAGCATTTAAGCTTTGCATTTTTCCATTTTCAGGTTCAACATCAACTGCTAAATGTGTATACATATACATTTTTTCTACTTTTCTATTTATTTTTTCTAGCAAATCCATAAATTCTATAAATTTATCTACATCATCTAAAAATATTCCTTTATAGTTTTCTAATTTAGGGATATCTTCTTTTACGCTATTATAATCAGCCATAAATGAGTCTTCATCTTGATACATATTTTTTAAATCCCATTTGTATTTTTCATCAATTTCATTTCTTTTCATTTTCAAGCCTCCTAATATTTAAAATGTTTTTTGATATATTGATTTAATTTTATACTGTTAGATTCTATCATAATTTTATTATTTCTTGAATATGTTTTATTATAAATTTAATTATTTACTTTGGAGGAATTTGCTATGGAAGAGTTTCAAGATCCTTTTAATCCATCTACTCAATATGAACAAGGTTACTTATATTATCGTTTTCTTACTCAACAAATGGAATATAAAATCAAATGTAAAGAATATGAAAAACTTTCAAAAGGATAAACAAAAAAGAGCCACTACTTTGATTTTAAGTAAAATAGTGACTCTCTTTTTTTAATATCTTATTGAACTAAAATTTCCATCTAATTTTAATTCTTCTTGTTTTTCTAAGTTTTCTAAATCATATGAAACTACATAGTCTGTTGCAATTACATATAATGTATCTTCAATGTAAATTGCTCTTTTTATTGTTTTTTCCCAATCATATCCATCTTCTTTAATTTTTCCATATGATTTAAATCCTTCTTTTAAATCAATTTCAAATACTACAAATTGACTTGTTCCTGAACCATAATATCCATATGTTCTTATTGGAAATCCTATTAGGTTTTTATCTTTATTGTAAAATAATGCTTTGTGATTATATGTTATTTCTGAAGATGTAGTACTATTTCCAATATCTATACTAAACATTTCTTTAGGATTTTCTAAGTCTGAAACATCAAACATTGACATTTTCATTTTGTCATTTACTGTTCCACCATATCCATTTGATTTTGTATTATAACCTATTCCTATAATATGTGTTTCATCATATGGATGTAAATATGAGCTATATCCTGGTATTTTCAATTCACCCTTTATTTGAGGATTTTCAGGATCTGATAAATCTACTACAAATAGTGGATCTATTTGTTTGAATGTAACTATATATCCTACATTTCCAATAAATCTTACTGAATAGATTTTCTCTCCTTTTCCTATGTCATCGATTTTTCCTATTTCATTTAAGTTTTCATCTAAAACATATAATACACTTTCTGATTTCTTTTCATCATATTGATTTTTTGTTGTTGCAATTCTTAAATTTCCATTATATTCATCCATTGAAAACTGGTCATTAATAGTTCCTTTAACTTCTCCATTAGCCTTTAGTAAAACCTTTTCTCCATCTAACTCAAATTTATATATTTCTGTTTTCTCGATTTCTGTACCCCACATATATTTAAAGTTTGTTTGTGTAATATATAGATTGTTTTGACTACAATAAATATTATCTCCTGCGCCATATATTGTCTCTGTTGAAGCTTTTTCTTTTTTCTGTATGTCAAATCCTGCTACTGTTAAGAAATTGTTGTATTGAGGATTTTTGAAATATGCAATATCTGTACATGTAATTGTATTTGTTTTTTTGCTAACTGCTGTATCTATGAATGCCGGTAATAATTCTTCATCCTTAATTCCATCATAATAATATACTGATTTTGAACTAATTAAATATAGATTGTCTCCAATCATTCTTGAATTTGTTAAATATCCATCTATTGAAAGCTCTCTATATAATGTTGGTTTTTCTACATCTTTTATGTCATATACTCTAGCTATTGCTTGAGAAACCATATCTGGTCTAACCATATCATAATATGCTATATCCTCATCTATTTCATAATGATTTTCTATAAATCTATTTCCATTTCTTTATATATACTTCGCGTGGTGAGAAATAATATTTATCATCATCTTCTTCTATTTTGCTTTCAATATCTAAAGTTTTAGCATTTATGATATATACTTTGTTTTGAGTTACATAGTAAATGTATTTACCATCTGTTTTTACAATATCTGATTCATCAACATTTTCTTCTTGTGTATTAGTTTTTGAATAATTATCATTGTTGCTTATTGATACATCTTCACTTGCTGGAGAGCTTTTGGCTGCTTCATTTCTTGCTTCGCCTTCTAATATTGCTCCATCTGTAGTATAATAATCTATATAACTGTTATTATTCTTTTTTGATAATACTTCTCTTAGTTGATCCATATCTTCAAATCTAGGTAATTTTTCATTTTCTTGAGAAACTATTGCTATATTATTTTTTTCAGGATTATCTTCTGGTTTATTTTTTAAGTATATAAATCCTATTGTAAAACATATTGCAACTGTGCAACATACTGCAACAAATTTAGGTAAAATTAAAATTTTTGATTTATTTTGTTTTTCTACTATCTTATTGAATGTTCTATTTTTTAAGTCTTCTGTTGCATGAATTTGGTCAATCGCTTTTTTAAAATTTTCTTTATTGTTCATCTTCAAAACCTCCTTCTATTTTATTTTTTAAGGTTTGTCTTCCTCTTGAAAGCCATGTTTTAATTGTTCCTTCTCGTTTTTTTAAAATTTTGGCTATTTCAGAAACTTTATAACCTTCATAATAAAATAAGTAAATTACTGTTTTATAATTGTCTGGTAATTCACATACAATAGAAAAGATTTCATTTTCTTCTTGAGTTTCAAGAGCTAGATTTTCATTTAAATTTATTACCTTTTTGTTCCAAGCTTGATTATGCATATTTTTGCAGGTATTAATTGTTACTCTTATAATCCATGCTTTTTTATGTTCTTCATTCTCAAATTTTGGACTCTTTTGACTATATTTTATAAATACTTCTTGAAATATATCTTCTGCATTTTCAATTGTTCCTGATCTAGTTAGCGCTATTCTATATACTAAATCAGCATATTTTTCTATTGTTTCTTTTATATCTACTTCTTTTTGCATGTTTTTACCTCCTATCTATCAGTAATACAAATTAAAATAGTATTTGGTTTCAAAAATTTAATAAACTTTTGAAAAAATTTTATCTTTATGATTTTTAATATAATTATTAGTTACTACATTTGCTATTAAATAAATGACTAGCATTATTATTAAATAAATTGGAACTGAATTAATTGCAAGTGCTATTCCAACAATTATTCCAAGCATTGCTAAAGTATAAAATAATACATACATCACATTTGTATGTTCTTTCATCATTGTATACTCATTATCCCAATTAATCTTTGGTTTTTCTAAATCAATAAGAAGTTTGGCCTTTTCTCCTAGTCCATCCATTAAAACCAAAATTGCAAAAATCAAGCATGTTGCAAAAAGGTTTCTTGTAGCATAACCATAGGCAATCGTTATAATTGTGGTTGAAAACATATTAATCGTTCTTCCAATAAAAATCCTTAAATTAAATTGTCTATATAGCCCCATAGGTATAGTTTTTAATAATAATGAACTTTTTCCTTCTTTTGAAACACCTATGATTGAGCAAAAATTCATCATAAAAAATATGTCTGCAACCCCTAAAAATGCAGCTTGGCCCTTTGGATTATTAATTATACCGAAAAAATTTTTTATTATATCAATTCCTACTAATCGACTTAATAATACAGCTATTACAAATACCATAAATATTGCAAGTGGATACAATATTGGTATTACTAAACATTGTATAAAGAAAATTGGCGTTCTTGCCATTGATTTTAATTATTTTTTTAGATATGAAATTTTTTTATCTTGCATTTTAAAATCTTCTATGGTTAAAACTACTTGCTCTTCATTTGCTCTTTGACTATTTATTGTTGTTCCTATTGCACCTTTTAAATAAATTTTGGAAATTATGAATAATCCTAAAATATATATTCCTAAACTTGTTCCAACATATAATGCTAAATTCGCTAACCCATCATGCGTTTTATAGTTTAATAAAATGTTCATTATTATTCTAATAAATATTGATTGATTTGCTATTCCTTCTGCTATTCCATTTGATGTCAATATTGTATTTCTAAAGTCTGAAACTGATGTAATTTGAATATCTCCACTTCCAGAAGTAAATATTCCAACAAGTAAAATAGTTAAAATTATTGCAATATACATTACTTGATTTTTATCTTTTATTATATTTGTAAATCTCATTATCACTGAAATAATAAGTGATGAAAGAATGATTGGAATTACTGGCAATATTAATAAAATAATTAATGAATATAAATAAAAAATAAAACTTGCTTTTGTAAGTATCCCATATATAATCATCGGAATTGCAAGCATTATGAATTCCATTTGATATTCTGATATAATCATGTTTATAAGTTTTGCATGAACTATATCTCGACTTTTTATCGGCATCCTAAGAAGGCTTTTCAAATCTTTTGAAAAGTATAGACTATTTACACATTCAAAAACACTTTTGGCAAATAAAATAATAAAATTCATTAATAGCAAAATATTGATATAGGTAAATTCTTGATTTATAATTTGAAATCTTGAAATAACATAAAATGAAACTACTACCATTGATATTGCTAGTGATAAAAAAACTATTCCAAATGCTATAAATGATAGCATTTTTTCTCTAAATGTGTTTTTCTTTTCTTGTCTTTTGGCATTTTTTAAAATTACACTTGTAACACTTATCATTTGTCTTCTCCAATTATCTCTAGGAATGATTCTTCTAATGAGGAATTATTTTTTAGATTTTTCCTTAATTCATCACAAGTTCCTACAAATACTATTTTTCCTTTGTTTATTATTGCAATCTTATCACAGATTTTCTCTGCAACTTCTAATACATGTGTTGAAAAAAATACTGTATTTCCTTTTTGACTATGTTCTTTCATTAGATTTTTTAATATATATGAAGCTTGTGGATCTAGTCCTGTCATTGGTTCATCTAATATCCAATTTTTAGGATTGTATAATAATACACTTATAATTAGCAATTTTTGTTTCATACCGTGCGAATAACTTTGTATTCTATCTTTTAGATGATCATATATATTAAACTCTTTCGCAAGTTTTTCTACAATTTCAAATCTTTGATTTGCTGAAACATTGTAGACATCTCCAACAAAATTTAGATATTCAAGTCCAGTGAGTTTTTCGAACATTTCTGGTGAATCTGGAACAAAGCCAAATAGTCTTTTGGCTTGTATTGGTTTATTTTTTATGCTTTGCCCATCTATGAATATATCTCCTTCATCAATTTGAAGTATTCCTGTTATCATTTCTAAAGTTGTTGTTTTTCCAGCTCCATTTGGTCCAATAAATCCAAATACTGTTCCATCTTCAATATTTAAATTCATATTATCAATTATCTTTTTTCCTTTAACATATGATGTACTAACATTTTTGATTTCTATCATATTGCTATTTCTCCCTTGTATATTCTTATTTTATTATTCCTAATACTGGCTTTGTTTTTGCAACTTTTTTTGGATCTAATACAAATGCTTCTTTAATATTTTTTATGCTACCATCAATTTTATCTTTTTCATTTGTATGTATGTAAGCTAATATTTGTCCTACTTCAATAACATTTCCAATTTTTTGATTCATTATTATTCCTGCTGAATAATCTATAGTATCTTCTTTTTTCATTCTTCCAGCACCTAAATAAACTGATACATTTCCTATTCTTTCAGTATCTATAGATTTTAAAGCTCCTCTTTCTTCTGCAAATACTGGTATTACAAATTCTGCTTTTTCAAATAATTCTGTATCTTGCAAACATGCTATATTTCCACCTTGGCGATCTACTAATTCAACAAATTTTTCATAGGCTCTCCCTGAAATAATAGCATCATTAATAAGATTTTGAGCCTCTGTTTGATCTTGAGTTGTTCCTGACATTAGTATCATTTGAGTTCCAAGTGCCATTACTATTTCTCTAACATCATCTGTCATCTCATTATTTTTTAATGCATTTATTGCTTCAATTACTTCTAAATTATTTCCAATTGCGTTTCCAACAGGTTCATCCATATTAGTTATTACACATCTAACTTCTCTTCCAGCTAATCTACCTATTTTTATCATCATTTGAGCAAGTTCTTTTGCATCTTTTAAATTTTTCATGAATGCACCTGCTCCACAAGTAATATCAATTACAATTTTATTTGCACCTGCTGCAATTTTCTTGCTCATTACGCTTGATGCGATTAGAGGAATATTTGCTGTACATGCAATTGTATCTCTTAGAGCATATATTTTTTTATCTGCTGGAGCTAAATTTAAATTTGCTGCAATTAAGCTTATTCCTATTTCTTTAACATTTTCTTTGAATTCTTCTATACTTAAATTAACATTATATCCTGGAATTGATTCTAGTTTATCTATAGTTCCTCCTGTAAAGCCTAAACCTCTACCTGACATCTTGGCTACTGGTATTCCGATTGATGCAATTATTGGCATTAAAATAAGTGTTATTTTATCTCCAACTCCACCTGTTGAGTGTTTATCAACTATTACATCTGATATATCACTTAAATCTAAAGTATCTCCAGAGTTTGCCATCGCCAGTGTTAAGTTTGTTATTTCTTCATTATTCATTCCATTTATATAAACTGCCATTATCCAAGCAGCTGCTTGATAGTCTGTTATATTTCCAGCAGTATATTCTTTAATAAAATAGTCAATTTCTTCTTTACTTAAAACTTTTTTATCCCTTTTTTTAGCAATAATGCTTAATACATTCATATTTGCACTCCTCTATATAAAATTTTTTATAAAACTTTTTCTATGTAATATACATGGGCCATTTTCTTTTATGGCAGCAATATGTGCAGCAGTTCCATATCCTTTATGCTTACTAAATCCGTATTGTGGATATATTTCATCATATTGCCTCATCATTCTATCTCTTGTAACTTTAGCTAATATTGAACCACAAGCTATTGAATATTCTTTAGCATCACCTTTTATTATTGATTTGTAAGGTATTCCTTTTGTATCAATATTTGTTAATGCATCTACTAATATTAAATCTGGTTTTACATCTAATCCTTCTATTGCTCTTGTTAGTGCAAGCTTGGTAGCATTTAGAATATTTATATCATCAATTTCATTTTGATCTGCCATTCCAACACTCCATGCAACAGCTTCCTCTTTAATTTGCTCAAATATTTTTTCTCTTTTTTTCTCAGAAATTTTTTTTGAATCATTAACCCCTTCAATCATTGAATCTTTTGGCATTATAGCAACTCCAACAACTACTGGGCCAGCCAGTGGTCCTCTTCCTGCTTCATCAATTCCAGCAATTAATTTGATTTTATCTGAGTATAATTTTTCTTCATCTTTTTTTAATGATTTTAGTCTTTCTTCTTCTTTTTCTTTCATTTTTTTCTCTCTTTTTAAGTTTTTTTTAATTTTATATTTTTATTATATATATAGTTATAGTTTTTTTCAATAAATATAATTACATATTTAAAAGCTTTTTTTGTTAGGCTTGTAATTTTTTTTGAAAAAGTATAAAGTTATATATGCAATAATAAAAGAAAAGAAAGGAAATGATAAATATGGAAAATAATGAAAATCCTGATCATGGTTTTGTAAAATCAAATACTTCATCTCAAAAAAAATCTAAAAAATCAGGTAATTCTATAATTAAAAACATTTTAATATCATTTATATCTGGAATTTTAGGAGCATCAATGATACTTGCTCTTTTCATTTATGTTCCAGGAATAAGAAATACTTTAATTGGCAATAAAAATGAAGATGATAATTCTTCACCATCAATTTCACAAATATTCACATCAACCGGTCCAACAAGTAAAGCAATTGATCTTGAAGAGTATTCTGATACAGCAATAGCAGTTGCAAATAAAGTATTACCTTCAGTTGTAGGTATAGAAGTTGATTTTTCTATTCAAGCAAATTACCCTACTTTTTCAGCTAGAAGTCAATCTACTGATTCCCAGGCTACAGGTTCAGGGGTAATTATTTCAAAAGATGGATATATTCTTACAAATAATCATATTATTGACTCATCATCATCTTCTTCAAGGTATTATACAGTTTCAGAAGCTAATAAAGTTTTAGTATATATATATGGTGAAGATGATCCAGTTGAAGCTGAAATCATTGGTTCTGACAGTGTTACAGATTTAGCTATTATTAAAATTGATAGAGATGATTTAATACCTGCTGAAATCGGTGATTCTGACTCAGTTCAGGTTGGTGAATTTGCAATGGCAATAGGTAATCCTCTAGATATGAAAAATACTGTTACTTCAGGTATTATTAGTGGACTAAATAGAGAAATTGAAGATGATAGTGGAACAATGTACACATTAATTCAAACTGATGCTGCTATAAATTCTGGAAACAGTGGTGGTGCTTTAGTTAATGCAGAAGGTAAATTAATTGGTATTAATACTCTTAAAATGACTGGTACTGGAGTTGAAGGTATGTGTTTTGCAATTCCAATTAATTCTACTTTAGATATTTCAAATCAATTAATAAAATATGGTAAAGTAAAACGTCCATATATTGGAATTTCAGGTGCTGATGTTAATGAATTATATTCAAAGTATTATGATTTGCCAATTGGTATTTATGTAGCCAGAATTCAAGATGATGGACCTGCAAAAGATACTGAACTTGAAGTTGGAGATGTTATTATAAAATTCAATGATACAAAAGTTGAAACAATGTCTCAATTCAATAAACAAAAAAATGCTTGTTCTATCGGCGATACAGTTACTTTAACAGTTGTACGTGATGATGAAGAAATTGAAATAGAAGTAAAATTAGTTGAACAACCATAGTATTTAAATATTTGATTTATCTAGCTAAATAACAAGATATAAAAAAGCTCTTACAATTTTTAATGTAAGAGCCTTTTTTTATTATAATTTTAAACTTCTTTTACCATCTACTATATTTTCTGATTTAACTTTATAAACACTTTTATTTCGATTCATAAATCCAAATATTGCTGCAGTAATTGGAACAGTGTATACTATACCAGTACTTCCTGCTAAGGCGCATACAGATTCTGTTGCAATTGCTTCAATATTTATAACATCTGCTGCTGATACGCTTGATGCCATATATAATAAAACTAGTATTATAGAAGATCCTGTAAGTGATAGAATTAATGTATTTGTCATTGTTCCTATCATATCTCCCCCTATATTCATTCCACTTTTAAATAATTCTCCTCCAGTCATAGCTGGCTTTTTTTCTTTTAATTCCGCTAAACTTGATGCTATTGACATTCCAACATCCATACAAGCTCCAAGTGCAGAAACTATTATTTCAGCAAATAACAATTCTCTAAAATTAAATTGAACATCTTTAGATGCTATACTAAGCATGATAGCTTCTTCTTTTCCTGCACCTGATAATTGTGCTAAATATCCGGACAACCGTTGCGATAATTCCAGCTAGTACAACTCCACATATAGTACCTAATGCTGCTGATATTGTCTTTTTATTCCAACCTCCTATTACTGCAAAAGTTAATACTGTAATTACAAAACAAGTTCCTACTGAAACAATAATTGCATTATATCCTTTAAATATTGTTGTAAGTAAAACAAAGAAAATCGCAAATATTGTAATTACAAGTCCAATAATGGCTTTAACTCCTTTTTTTCTACCTACAAGAATAATACTAGCAAAGAAAAATAAAACTAATCCAATTACATATTTTTGTCTTACAACATCTTGGACAGTAACTTTAACTTCTCCATCTTGTTCTGTAATTTCTACATATACTGTATTTCCTTCTCTTAGTTTATAACCTACAATTTTATTATCTATATCATATGTTAAAACATATGTAGTATCAAACTTTTCATCTTTTTTGTCACCATTTAGTATTTTAACTTTAATGTCTTGTACTGTCTCTATTCCATTATTTCCATTGTCTCTAGTATATGTTTTTCCAGCTTCAATTACTTTGGCTTTGATACTTTCTTTTTTAGTGCTTTGATTTTCTGATATTTCCTCTATTTGCTGATCATCTGATGTTTCTTCTAAAGTATTCTCTTCCGTATTTTCTATATTTTCATCTGTTGTTTGCTCAGTTTCCACATTTTCTGCATTTTCTTGATTTTCTGTAGTTTCTTCATCTGCTCTTACTATTTGCATTCCAAAAAGAATAACAATTAGTAATACTAAAATCAAAACTTTGCTAAATATCTTTTTCAATTTTTAGGCCTCCTATTCAAATATCAATACATCTTTTGTATTTGTGTTTTCTATATTTCCATATGCATATATTATATATACATATCCATCTGGGTTTACTATAAAGTTTTCAGTATTTTCAAGTTTATACATACTATTATTTTTATCTCTTATCTTAATTTCAGAATATTGTGATTTTAGTTGTTTGGCTTTGTCATTTATTTCATCTATTTCGCTATAAATATCTTTTTGTAATTGCTTTTGATTATATTTTTTTGCTTTTACAATGTCTAAAATTGAAACTTCGGTATTATTGTTTAAATTATAATTATATGTTTGAATTTTTTCTGTTTGATTTTCGCTACCTTCATAAACTGTTTCCTTGATAATTAATGATAATAAATCTCCATTTAAATATGCTTTGTATGAAACACCATAATCTACATATTTATCTGTTCCAGAAAGAATTTCTTCTATTCTATCTGCATAATTAACACTAATTTGCGTATTTATTTTCTCTGCATATGCAGAATCTATATTTATTCTAGGTAAGTTTGCAACAATATTATATTTTTCTTCATCTTTTTGTACTACTTTTTGGTATGTATATACTATTTCTTTTTTATCATTTTTTAATTTAATATTTCCTACTTTAGTATTTCCTTCTATATCATTAGTAAAAATATTGTCAAAGCTGTTTTTTAATGCAATAATTTCTGCTTTATCTTGTGTTTTTCCTACTCCTATTCCTAACATAAATGGGTCTGTATCAGAATATCTATAAAATACTTGTGCATATATTCCAATACTTAGTGATAGAATGCATAATAATGCTACTATTACGAAAAACATTATTCTATTCATTCCTAATATTTTGTCTGTAGTGTCTTTTTCTTTATTATTCATTTTTACCTCTCAAAAATTAATTATTATAATAAATTTGCTTTATTTTATCATTAATTGACTATAATTTCAATCTCTTTTTCCCTTGACTATTTAGCCATTTTGTTGTATGATATTCGATGTATAAATTTCATTTTAGATGATTTTATACAATTATATTTAAGGAGAGAATGCTAATTTATGTTATGTTCAGTATGTAATAAAAACACGGCAGTGATATTTATAAATAAACTT
Source organism: uncultured Clostridium sp. (assembly GCA_947303785.1). Taxonomy (GTDB): domain Bacteria; phylum Bacillota; class Clostridia; order TANB77; family CAG-508; genus UMGS1994. The sequence goes on along the minus strand of CAMYZH010000019.1, from coordinate 18,175 downwards.
GAAAATGGAAAAAGCTCTGTAGAAGGATTATGCTATAATTGCGCTAAAAAAAGAGGAATAAATCCTTTAGAAGTTTTAGCAAAACAATCTAATTTATCTGAAGAAGAATTAAATGATATGTCTTCACAATTAGAAAATATATTTAATGATTTAACAGAAAACTTCTCTGGCATGGACAGTGAAGAAATGCAATCTATTGGTCCTATGCTTGGAAACATTTTGGGAGTTAATAAAAAAGATAAAGATGACAATGATACATCTTCTCAATCTTCAAATTCTCAAGAAAGGAAAAAAGTAAAAACTGAAAAAAGACCTAAAGAAAAGAAAAAAAGATTTCTAGATACTTTTGGAACTAATTTAACAGCACAGGCTAGTGAAGGAAAACTAGATAGAGTTATTGGAAGAAATAAAGAGATTCAAAGAATAACACAGATTTTAAATAGACGTTCTAAAAATAATCCATGTTTAATTGGTGAACCTGGAGTTGGTAAAACAGCTATCGCTCAAGGATTAGCAATAAGAATAGCAGAAGGAAAAGTACCTGCAAAATTATTAAATAAAGAAGTATATCTTCTTGATATGACTGCAATTATTGCTGGTACTCAATTTAGGGGCCAATTTGAATCAAGAATGAAAGCATTAGTTGATGAATGTAAAACTTATGGAAATATTATTTTAGTAATTGATGAAATTCATAATATCATTGGTGCAGGTGATGCAGAACATTCTATGAATGCTGCAAATATTTTAAAGCCTTCTCTTTCTAATGGCGATATTCAATTAATTGGTACTACAACGCTTAATGAATATAGAAAATATATTGAAAAAGATTCTGCATTAGAAAGAAGATTTCAACCTGTTATAGTAGATGAACCTTCAATTTCAGATACAATTGAAATTATTGAAGGAATTAAAAAATATTATGAAGATTTTCACAAAGTTCTAATATCAAATGATGTAATTGAAAAAACTGTTAAAATGTCAGAAAAATATATTCATGACCGTTTCTTGCCAGATAAGGCTATAGATTTAATTGATGAGGCTTGTTCTAGAATCAATTTAAATAATAAAGAATTATATGAAATCGAAGTAATAAAAAATCAACTTGCTAAAATTGCTGAAGAAAAAGAAGAAGCTGTATCATCAGATTCTACAGAAGACTATCAAAAAGCTGCAGATTTAAAAACTAAAGAATGTATCTTAAATGATCGTTTAGAAGAATTAAATAAAAATTTACAATTAAAAGCTTTAACTATTCAGGATATTGCAGAAGTAATTGAAAATTGGACTAAAATTCCTGTTACTAAAATTACAGAAGCTGAAACTCAGAAGTTGCTTAATTTAGAAGAAAACCTTCACAAAAGAATAATTGGTCAAAATGAAGCTGTGTCTGCAGTTGCAAAAGCAATTAGAAGAAACCGTGCAGGTCTTCAAACTACTAAAAGACCACCATCTTTTATGTTTGTTGGTCCAACTGGAGTTGGAAAAACAGAACTTGCTAAAGCCTTAGCAGAAGAAATGTTTGGAAGCGAAGATTCTATTATCAGAATTGATATGTCAGAATATATGGAAAGTCATTCAACTTCTAAGTTGATTGGTTCTCCTCCAGGATATGTTGGATATGATGATGCTGGTCAATTAACAGAAAAAGTTAAAAGAAAACCATATTCAATTATTTTATTAGATGAAATTGAAAAAGCACATCCTGATGTATTTAATATATTACTTCAAGTTTTAGATGATGGAAAGTTGACTGATTCACAAGGAAATACAACTAATTTTGAAAATACTATTATAATTATGACATCAAATGCTGGTTCAAATTTAAACACAAATTCAATTGGCTTTGGAAAACAAACAGTTGATAATTCAAAAATTAACTCAGCTCTTAAAGAATTATTTAGACCAGAGTTTTTAAACCGTGTTGATGAAATTATTACCTTCAATAGTTTAACACAAGATGAATTGATGCAAATCATTGATTTATTATTAAAATACACTGAAAATGCATTAGAAAATAAGAATAATAAATTATTTGTATCAGTTGCCGCAAAAAGATATATACTTGAGAAGGGTACTGATTTAAAATATGGTGCTAGACCTTTGAGAAGGGCTATTCAAAAATATATTGAAGATGAAATTGCTGAAATGTTATTAAGATCAGAAATTCTACCTGGTCAGACAATTAAAGTGGATTGCAAAAAAGATGAATTAAAATTTACCGTAAAATAAAATAAAAAGGCTACTTTTATTATAGAAAAGTAGCTTTTTTATTTTAACTATCTAAATTTTCTAAAAATAGATTAAGTTCTTCTCTTCCAAGAAGCTCAATCTTATTTTTTATTTTTTCTTTTTCTTCTTCTGGTAAATATTCTAAATAAATATTTGTAACATCATATAATTTTGTTTCTCCATTTTCATCTATTTTATATATATTTATAAATCCATTATCTTCTCCTATTACATAATGTTCTGGACAAATTCCATCTGATTGTTTATAAACCATAATTTCTAAACTAGAAAAATTCTCAAGGATAAAGTTTTCTTTTTCCATTGCTTTTTTAAATTCTTCTTCTGTCATATTAATATATTGAGATTGAGCAACTTCTGTTTCGATAAATTCATGTCCACAACCATTATAAAAAATTGTTCTTGTAATATGTGCATTTGGTGATATCCTTTCTTCAATATCACTCTTAGTTGATACTGTTTCTTTTTCAAATTTATTTTCTATTCGATAATTACTATTATTTGTTACCCTACTCTCTTTTTTCTGATCAGTTCTAGTATTCAAATAAAAGTAACCAATTCCTATACTTGCTAAAAAGATTAAACTCATCATTATAAAAATAATCCAACGTTTCAAAATAATACCACCTTTTCTTTTTAGATATTATTTGTGTTTTCTTATTTTTTATTCATAATTATCTTACCTTTATTGTCTACAATTACTACTATTTCTCCCATTAAATCTGTTCTATATATTTTGGCACCAATTGTTTCCAATCTATTAATTACTTCTTGATTTGGATGACCAAATTTATTATTTTCACCTACTCCTATTAAAGCAATTTTAGGATTTACTTTTTCTATAAATCTTTGTGTTGATGATGTATTTGAGCCATGATGTCCTACTTTTAATATATCTACATTTAAATCATTTGTTTTTAAAGATTCTTTCAAAATTTGCTTTTCTGCAATTTCTTCTATATCGCCTGTAAATAACATAGAAAAATTATTATATTTTAATTTGCATACTATAGAATTATTATTTAAAATATTTTCCGAGATTATGTTATTACTATTTGGCCATAAAACATCTATATCTAAGTTTTTTTCAATCTTAATTCTACTTCCTTTTTCTACTATAGTAACATCAATGTTTTTTTTGCTTACTATATTTATAAATTTTTCATAGTTTTCACAATTTTTAGCTTGTCTAGAAATAATAACTTTTTCTGCTCTTAATTCTTTCATGACAGTTAGTAATCCATCTACATGGTCTGTATCAAAATGGGAAATAATTATATAATCTATTTTATTTATTTTTTTTGATAGTAAATATGGTATTAACACATTTTTACCAATATCATATTCTTCATTTCCTCCTCCATCGATTAATATTTTCTTTCCTTTTGGACTTATAATAAGAGTACTATCTCCTTGCCCTACATCTATAAAATAAATTTTAAGCCTATTTGTATCTTTGATAAAATTATAAAAATTAAATAAAATACTAATTATTATAAAAAATGCTAAAACCTTTTTTAGCGTTATTTTTATAAATTTATAATTGCTTTTTTCAAATATTGTAAATATTAGTAAATAATAAATAATAATTTCTAATATATTTGGGACCTTAAAATAAAGACTACCAAAGTTTATTTTTGAAATCCAAATAAACATATTTACTAATAATATAACAATAGGATTAATTAGTCTTAATAAAAATGGTGGAATAAAAATACTCATTATTCCTAATATCTCTAATACAAATACTAATGGTGTTAAAACTAAACCGCGTAATAAAAAATGAGATTGATAGTCTTTTAAAAAAATATACTGTAATTGGAAATGTGAAAATATTTACAGATAGTGTAACTATAAATATGCCATAACCATATTTTAAGATTTTATTTTTGACTTTCTTTTTTGAAAATTTTGGATATAAATAGATTATTCCTATTGTTGCTCCAAATGACAGCAAAAATCCCGAATCTACAATATTATATGGATTAATAATTAAAATTGTAAGACATGCAAAACTGATATTTATAAAAATATTTCTTTTTCTTTGAAATAAAGATGCAGTTATTGTGAATACTGACATTAAAACTGCACGTACAGCTGAGCTAATAAATCCAATTAAACAATTAAATAATATTAGAAAAATAATGAGTATTATTTTTTTCTTTTTTGAATCCTTTAAGATTATATTTATAACTTTTTGTATCAATAATCCTACTATTCCTATATGCATACCTGATATTGCCAAAATATGTGATAATCCATTTTCTTGAACATTTTGTTTAATTGAATCTGATAAATTTTCTTTATCACCTAAAACTAATGCTTCTAAAAAACTGCTTACTTTAGATGAATAGTTTTTTTCAAATTTGATTTTTATGTTTTTTTTAGTTTTTACGAAAATACTATAAAAATCAAATCTTTGGGCTATTATGTTATAGGATGCAACTTGTATTTTTCCAAATATGTTTTCTTTTTTTAATTTTTCTAAATAGTTGAATACTCCTGGATTTTTGTAACTATTAATATTTCTGTTCTCTCCAGATATTTCTACTATATCTCCATAAGTTAGTTTTGAATTTTTATTAAAAGTTGCAATATATTTTTTTCCATTATATTTGATAATTGTATTAATTCCTTGATCTGTACTTTTTGGCTCTTCAACTACTCTAGCATTTTTTATTGATACTTTTTCTCCATTTATGGGCTTACTATTGAATTCTTTTTCTCTAATACTAATTACTATAGTTGAAATAAGAATTGACAATAAAAAAATTATAAAACATTTAGTTGGAAACAAGATTTTTGTATATTTTCTACATTTTCTAAAATTACTTAAAATAATATATATTAAGATACTTATCAATAAAAAAAGAGCTATACTTTCATAATTTAAGTATAGCCCTATTAGTATTCCTAAAATATATCCAATATTTATGAGTACTATTATATTTATTTAATTCACCTCTTGATTATAATCTTCTTGCACCAGCATAATTATCTGCATAATAGCCAGAATTTATTGTATCATATACAACGCCTCTATTTGAGTTTGCAGCATGAATAAATTGACCATTTCCTACATAAATTCCTACGTGACCGATAGAACTTGATCCATAATAATGGAATAATAATAAATCTCCTGGCTGTAATTCTGATTTACTAACTGCTGTTCCATCATTTGCTTGTGTATATGATGTTCGTGAAATTGAAATACCACATTGACCATATACATATTGTGTAAATCCTGAACAATCAAATCCTGTTGATGGCGATGATCCTCCACTTACATATGAACTTCCTAAATATTGCTGTGCTACAGCAACCGCGCTACTTGCTGATCCTGATTGAACAGGTACTTCATTTTGTATATTTTGAGTTGTTCTAGGTTCATCAAGACTTCTAGATGATGTTTCTGCAGGTGGCTCTCCTTTAGTAACTAATGGCTTTGATATATAACCCTCCATACCATTATATGTAACTTTATACCAATCACCTTGTTCTCCTATTATTGTGATTTTTGTATGTCTAGCTAACTTTCCTAAGGATTCTGTTTCAGTACTTGGTCCTTTTCTTAGATTTGAAGCTGCATTTGAAGCTATGTATGCTGCTGTTGCTTCTGTTTGTATTTCAGTAGGTTCTTGTGGTGTTTGTTCTACTGATTCTGTTTGTGTTTGATTTTCTGGTTGTTCTTCTTTTATTTCTGGCTCTTTTGGTTCGTCTTCTTTAGGTTGTTCTGTCTCTTGTTGCTTTTCTTCTGTTTGCTCTGCTTCATTTTGTTCTACTTCTTTCATTAAAACATTTTTTGGAATCCAATAATTTTTACCATCTAACTCTACTTTTGCCCAATTAGCCATTGCTGTAACAATGTTTATTTTTGTTCCTTGTTCTATTTTTCCTAATTTTGTTGAAGTAAAGTTTGGTAACAAATATGTATCTGTTGTATTAATTACAGTATCACTTAGTTCCATTACTTTTTCTTCATGTGTTTCTTGTTCTGCATTATTATTTTCTTCTGTGTTGTTTGTTTCATCAGTACTACTATTAATTTCTGTATCACTATTTGTTTCTTCTGAAGTTGTATTGTTTTCTTCAATTTTTAAGTAATCTTTATATATGTATCCTTCTTTTCCTTTAAAATTAACTTTATACCAATCACCATTTTGTTCTAATACTTCGACTTTTTCTCCATTATTTCCTCTGTCTAGTATTTCTGATTCTGTACTAACTTTTGATCTTATTCTTACTGTAGTTGCTGTGATTGTTCCAGTACTTGCCAATACTGATTTATAGCCTGTTATAATGAAAGTTACTACTGCAAGTGTGATTGCTACTTTTTTTAATTTATTCATAAAAAAAAGACCTCTTTCTTTCATAAAAATTTATGGTTACAGTATATATTTTTTCATTTATATTGTCAATAAAAAATAGGGATTTGTAATATTTCAAAATGAAAAGATTAAAGGTGACCTTTTTTATAGGATCACCTTTTACATTATTATTCTATATCTAGTTTTATGTGTACATCTTTTAATTGTTGTTCTGAAACCTTTGATGGAGCCCTCATTAAAACATCTCTAGCTTTTTTATTTTTAGGGAATGCAATTACTTCTCTAATATTATCTTCATTTGCAAGTAGCATTACAATTCTGTCAACTCCAGGTGCAGCGCCAGCATGTGGTGGTGTTCCATAGCTAAATGCATTATATAATGCTCCAAATTTACCCTTTACATCTTCTTCTGTATATCCTGCTATTTCAAATGCTTTAATCATAATTTCTTGGTCATGATTTCTAACTGCTCCCGAACAGATTTCATAACCATTACATACCATATCATATTGATATGCATATATATCTAATGGTTCTTTATTTTCAAGTGATTCCATTCCGCCTTGTGGCATTGAAAATGGATTATGATTAAAATCTATTGTTCCTTCATCTGATAATTCATACATTGGAAAATCTACTATCCAACAGAATTTATATATATTCTTTTCAATTAATTCTAATCTTTTTCCTAATTCAATTCTTACTTCTCCTGCAATTTTTTGAGCTTTTTCAAATTCATCTGCTATAAAGAATATTGCATCACCTTTTGAAACTTCACCTATTTCAAATAATGCTTTTTTGTCATCACCTGTAATAAATTTTGAAATTCCTCCTGTTAATTCTTCGTTTTCGTCAACCTTTACCCAAGCTAAGCCTTTAGCTTCTAATTCATCTACAGCATATTCAGACATCTGGTCAAAGAATTTTCTAGGCTTTTCTTGCATATCATGTGTAACTATTGCTTTAATTGTCTTTCCTTTAAATGCATTAAATTCTGTATTTTCAAATACCTTTGTTACATCTATTATTATTAATGGATTCCTTAAATCAGGTTTATCTGTCCCGTATTTTTCCATTGATTCTTTATATGGAATTCTTATAAATGGCGCTTCTGTAATTTGCCAATTGCTATTTTTCTTAAATACGTTTTGAATAACTTCTTCTCCAACTCTAAATACATCTTCTTGTGTCGCAAAGCTCATTTCAAAATCTAATTGATAAAACTCTCCTGGTGACCTATCAGCTCTTGGATCTTCATCTCTAAAGCATGGTGCAATTTGATAATATTTATTAAACCCAGAAATCATTAATAATTGTTTAAACTGTTGAGGTGCTTGTGGAAGAGCATAGAATTCTCCTGGGTGTAACCTACTTGGTACTAAAAAGTCTCTTGCTCCTTCTGGTGAAGAATTCGCTAAAATAGGTGTTTGAATCTCTGTAAATCCAAGTCTATCCATTTCATCTCTCATTGTTTTTAGAATCTTAGATCTTAATAATATGTTTTTATGTATTTTATCATTTCTTAAGTCAAGAAAACGATATTCTAATCTTAGATCTTCTCTAACATCTTGCGCATCTTTTTGATTTATTTCAAATGGCAAAACTGCCCTGCACTTACCTAGTATTTTTATATCTTCTGCAACAATTTCAATATCTCCTGTTTCTATATCTGGATTTTTACTAGATCTTTCAGTTACTTTACCTTTAACTGAAATTGTACATTCAGTTTTCATATCTGTTATCTGTTTTTGAAGTTTTTCATCATCTGAAATAATTATTTGAGTAATTCCAAATTCATCTCTTAAATCAACAAATGTCATTTTTCCAAGATTTCTAATCTTTTGAACCCATCCTGCTAGGCGAACTTCTTTTCCGCAATCAAATAATCTTAATTCACTACAATTATGAGTCCTATATTCGTTTTCTGTCATATTAATTCCTCTTTTCTTCCATATTTAACGCTTGTGCTTTAAAATTATATCTCTTTTTCCTTAAATTATCAATACTTTTTCAAATTTATAGAAAACCTGTTAGTTTTAAGTTTGACTAGCTTTATATACTTTAGCAGCCTTTATTAATCCTACAAATAGTGGCCCTGGTCTATCAGGTCTTGATTGAAATTCTGGATGAAATTGTCCTGCTATAAAAAATGGATGATCTTTTAATTCAACAATCTCAACTAATTTTCCATCAGGAGAGGTTCCTGAACAAATTAATCCATTTTTCTCTAATTGTTCTTTATAATCATTATTATATTCATATCTATGTCTATGTCTTTCTGATATTTCCTTTTGTTTATATAATTTGAAAGCTAACGTATTTGGTTTTATAATACATGGATATGCTCCAAGTCTCATTGTTCCACCCTTTTTGGTTACTTTCTTTTGTTCTTCCATAATATGAATTACAGGATTGTTTGTATCAGTGCTAAATTCTGCAGAATTTGCATCTTTTAGCCCTAATACATTTCTAGAAAATTCAACTACTGCCATTTGCATTCCTAAACAAATACCAAGAAATGGGATTTTATTTTCTCTTGCATATTTAATAGCCTCTATCTTTCCATCAATTCCTCTACTACCAAATCCACCAGGAACTAGTATTCCATGATAATCTCTTAAAACTTCTTTTACATTTTCAGCTGTAATTTTTCCAGAATCAATAAATCCAATATTTACTTTTACTCCTTGAGAATAACCTCCATGTCTAAGGCTTTCTGCAACTGAAAGATAAGAATCTTCAAGTTTCATATATTTACCGACTAGTGCAATATTTACTTCTTCCTTGCAATTCTTAATTTTCTTATTTAATTTAACCCAATTCTCATTATCACATTCTACTTTTTCTAATTTTAATTTTTTACAAACAGCTTTAGCTAATCCCTGCTTTTCAAGTAATAAAGGAACTTCATATAGACTGCTTGCTGTAAGGTTCTCAATTACATTTTCAGACCTTACATTACAAAATAATGCAATCTTATCTTTCATTTCTTGAGCAATATGTGCATCGGCTCTTGCTACTAAAATATCTGGCTTAATTCCAAATGATTGTAAATCTTTTACAGAGTGTTGAGTTGGTTTAGATTTTATTTCTTTTGAGCCTGAAATAAATGGTAATAGAGTTACATGAATATAACAAACATCATCAATTTCTTTTTCAATTCCTATTTGTCTAACCGCTTCTATTAAAGCTAATCCTTCCATATCTCCAACAGTACCGCCCAATTCTGTGATAACAACATCTGTATCTGTTCCTTCAAATGAATATATTCTTTCTTTAATTTCATTAGTTATATGAGGAATTACTTGTATAGTCTTTCCAAGGTATGTACCCTTTCTTTCTTTTTCAATTACACTTGAGTATATTTGCCCCATTGAAACAGATGAATCTTTGGTTAGTGCTTCATCTATAAATCTTTCATAATGCCCTAAATCTAAATCAGTTTCAGCGCCATCATCTGTAACAAATACTTCCCCATGCTCATAAGGACTCATTGTTCCTGGATCTACATTTATGTATGGATCAAATTTTTGTATAGTTACTTTATATCCTCTATTTTTTAGTAATCTTCCAAGTGATGCTGCAGTTATTCCTTTTCCAAGTCCTGAAACAACTCCACCTGTTACAAATACATATTTAGTGTTCATTTTTTCCTCCTTAAAAAACAAAAAACAGACTTAAAAAAAGCGTTTTTTTTTAGTCTGTTTTCAAACAAATTCTCTATGTTTGTAATTTTATCATTATGTAATTTAGTTTTCAAGTGGTAATAAAAATTTTTTGGGTAATTATTTAACTACTATTTATTTCTTTGTTTTACTGCTTCATATATAACTATTCCTGCTGAAACAGATGCATTTAATGATGTAACCTTTCCTTTCATTGGAATTTTAACTAACATATCAGCATTTTCTTTTACTAATCTACTCATTCCAAATCCTTCACTTCCTATTATTATTGCTATATCTCCCTTAAAGTCTTGATTATAATAAAATGTTTTAGCTTCTCCATCTGTTCCTATTATCCATAGTCCATTGTCTTTTAATTTTTTTATTGTTTCTGTTATATTGTTAACTCTTGATATTTTCATATGTTCAACAGCTCCTGCTGAAACTTTTGCAACTGTACTGTTTACAGTAACACTTCTTCTTTTAGGAATAATTATTCCATGTACTCCAGCAGTTTCTGCTGTTCTAATTATTGATCCTAAATTATGTGGATCTTCTATTCCATCTAGTATCAAAACAAATGCATCTTCATTTTTACTTTTAGCATAATTTAAAATATCTTCTACTTCACAATAATTAAATGGTGGGACAACTGCAATAACTCCTTGATGATTCTGTGTTTTAGACATAAAATCTAATTTTGATTTTTCCACTTCTGTAATTACAACCTTGTTTTCTTTGGCAATTGCAATTATTTTGTTTATAGATCCATGTTTTTCCCCATTTTGCACATATATTTTGTTGATATCTCTATCTGAGTTTAATAGTTCTAAAACTGCGTTTCTGCCTTCTATTATATCATTATATTGATTTTCTGAATTTTCTGAATTTCCAAATTTTTTCTTAATCTCTTTTTTCATATTTATTTCCCTTCATTTTTTTCTTTGACAGGTTTTATCATTTCAATCTCTTTTGCTTTTAAAACAACTTTTCCTATAACAAATAGTATTATCGGAATGGCTAATAAACCTAAGACTAATATTGGATATTTTTCAAGTATTCCAAATTGGTATGCTACATATCCTGATCCTATTATACAAATTGGAACATACATTAATAAATTATCATGTTTAAATATATATATGTAAGACATTAATAATAATGTAGCGCCTAATACTTTTAAAACAATATCTAAAGTATTTATAATTTGACCTTCAACAAAATATTGAAACACAAATGTAGCTACAGCTAGTAGTGCTATTGCTACACATACTTTAGTTGATTTAGAAATATCTTTAACTAGTATTGTTATTATTAATCCTGCTAATAAAAGTATTCCTTCTACAATACAAATAATTTGATATTTTTTACTAATATGAACATAATCATATATTTTTTGCTTTGTGGTCTTTCCAAATAAGCTATAATCAGTTTCTGTATATCCTGATTTTTCTAGTTCTTCTTCTTTTCTCTTTTCTTTGATTTTATCAAAATATTGAGTGTCAACTTTTGTTTCAGAATTAATTTCATTTTTATTATTAGTTGTAGCTGCCAATAAATTTCCTTGTAATAGTAAAGAAATAATTATTAAATTAAAAATTATTAAAAATTTTTTTATTTTTTTCATCTATTGTTCCTCATCTAATTTCAAAACAGCTAAAAATGCCTCTTGTGGTACTTCAACATTTCCAATCTGTCTCATTTTTTTCTTACCTTTTTTCTGTTTTTCAAGTAGTTTTTTCTTTCTCGTAATATCACCGCCATAGCATTTGGCAAGTACATCTTTCCTCATAGCAGATAGGGTTTCTCTTGCTATTATTTTACCACTTACTACAGCTTGTATTGGTATTTCAAATAATTGTCTTGGTATAACAGTTTTAAGTTTTTCAGCCATTTTTCTTCCTCTTGTATATGCACTTTCTTTGTGTACTATAAATGATAGAGCATCAACTGGCTCATTATTTATATATATGTCTAGTTTTACAAGTTCTGATCTTCTATATTCTTTAAATTCATAATCAACTGAAGCATAACCTTTGGTTTTTGATTTTAATGTATCAAAAAAATCATAAATAATTTCGTTTAGTGGTAGATCATATTCAAGTGTAACTCTATTTTCATCTAAATATTTCATATCGATATATGTTCCTCTTCTTTTTTGACATATATCCATTATGTTTCCAACAAATTCTTTTGGAGTCATTATTTCGGCTTTCATTATTGGCTCTTCAATATATTTAATTTCTTGAGTTTTAGGAAGATCTGTTGGATTATATAATTCTATTATTTCACCATTTGTTTTATATACTTTATAAATAACAGATGGTGCTGTAGTGATTAACCCTAAATCAAATTCTCTTTCAAGTCTTTCTATTATAATTTCTAAGTGTAGTAATCCTAAAAATCCACATCTAAATCCAAATCCTAATGCAATAGATGTTTCTGGCTCATATTCTAATGCAGCATCATTTAATTTTAGTTTTTCTAGAGCATCTTTTAAATTTTCATATTCACTACCATCTAATGGGTACATTCCACAATATACCATTGAATTAGCTTTTTTGTATCCTGGCAATGGTTCTTCAGCTGGATTTTCGAAATTGGTAATTGTATCACCAACATGCAAATCAGATACATTTTTTATACTAGCTGCAATATATCCAACTTCTCCTGCTTTTAAAATTTCTTGTGGTATATATTCTCCAGCTCCAAAACATCCTACTTCTGTGACTGTAAAATGTTTTCCTGTCGCCATAAATAGTATTTCATCTCCTATTTTAACAGTTCCTTCTTTTACTCTAACATAGCTTATTGCACCTTTGTAATTATCATAAAATGAATCAAAAATTAGGCATTTTAATTTGCCATTTATATCTCCACTAGGTGCTGGTATATCACTAACAATTCTTTCTAAAACTTGTTCTACATTTAGTCCTGATTTTGCTGAAATACATGGTGCATCCATCGCCGGAATTCCAATAATATCTTCTATTTCTTTTTTTACTTCATCTGGCCTTGCATTTGGCAAATCTACTTTATTAATTACTGGTAATATTTCTAGATTATTATCTAATGCTAAATATACATTTGCAAGTGTTTGAGCTTCAACTCCTTGGCTTGCATCTACAACTAAAATAGCTCCTTCACATGCTGCTAGGCTTCTAGAAACTTCATAGTTAAAATCGACATGACCTGGTGTATCAATTAAGTTTAATTCATATGTATTACCATCTTTAGCTTTATAGTTCATTTTAACAGCTTGAGATTTGATTGTTATTCCTCTTTCTTTTTCGATGTCCATATTGTCTAAAACTTGGCTTTCCATCTCTCGCTTTGATAGTACTCCTGTCATTTCAATCAATCTATCTGCTAAAGTTGATTTTCCGTGATCTATGTGGGCAATTATGCTAAAATTTCGTATTTTAGATTGGTTATCATTCATAAGGTTTCTCCTTCTAAAATTTATATAATTTTATCAAAATATTATTGTTTTTTCAACACATTTAATCTTAAATAAAGCAAAATCACAAAAAATAGAAGGCACTCTTAAATAAGTACCTTCTATAAGTATTATACTATAAACCAAATTGCTCCTGCTGGTATTGCATACCAAACCCACATTATTGCTGTAAATAATTCTAAGTTATTTCCTTGTACACTAACAGGTGTAAAGTTTTCATATAATCTATTTGCAATGTTTCCTGGTTTAATGTTATTTCCTTTAGAATTATTACCAAACCATTTTCCTAATGTATTGTCATATAATGTTCCTTTTTTCATCTTATCTGCAAAACTCTTTACTCCATCTATTGCATCATCGATTTTTGTTCTATTTTCAGGTATTTTATCTACATATGATACTTTAAATTCATCTATAGAACCCACATTATAAAGTAACTTAAATTTTCTTTCTTCTCCTGGCTTTAAATTTTCAAAAGCTAAATATTTTTCTTGCATTAATTTTCCTTTATAATATGAATCAACTTTAACATACTTTTTTTCTATTACCTTATCTGATGTATTTTTTACTGTACCTGTAAAATAACCTTGCCTTTTGTTTGAATCAGCTCTATCAACAGTTATTTCAAATCCATCATCAGATTGTTCTATATTAATATTGTTTTTGGGAACATCTCTATATGAAGTTCTGATCATTGTGCTAATTGCAAAGTTGGAGAATAAATAAAACAATATTATCATTAAAGCATAGGTAAGAAAAGTTTTCATCCTTGCCATATTGCTTCCTCCTATTTTAATTTTTTCCAATCATTATAATTATACTATAATTTACATAATTTGTAAAGAATTGGTTTGTTTAAATATATTGAATAAATATAAATTTCATCAACTTTTCGTTTTAGAGATTCTTCTAAAGCTTTTTGATATAAATCTAATTGTATTTGGTATTTTTCAATTAAATCTTCTCCATTTTCTGTATAGTCGGTTTTGTAGTCAACTAAAACTAATTTATCATTTTGATCAATATAATATAAATCTATTATTCCTTGTAATAAGATATTTTCAGATTCAGTTGTACCATAAACTTCATTAGTACTAATATATGTATAAAATGGTGCTTCTTTTTTTATTAATTTGGCATTTCTTATTTTACAATAAAATTCCGAGTCTACAAATTTATAAATTTTTTGCAAATTAACTGTCTTCATCTCATTTTCTGTTATTTGCTTTTTATCATACATTCTGCTTACAAAATTCTCAATTTCTTCTATTGTATATTTTTTTCTAAAATCTAGTTTTTGTAATATTAAATGTATAATAGTTCCCTTTTCGGCCGCACTGATATTTGTTTTATCTTTCATAAATTTAGGCTTAATTTCTATACTTTTTTCTTTTTTATTTATTTCTTTGTGTAATTCTTTGATTTTTGTTACACTCATCTTGCTTTGAAGATTAACTACTTCTTCATATTGATATTTCCAATTTAAAATTTCATTTATTTTTTTTAAATTCTTTTCATCCAAATCAGATTCTTCAAACACTTTTAAAGTCTTTTCTTCTTCAGTTTCATTATTTATAATATCTTTTTTATTAATTCTATTTAATGTTATATATTCTTCAATATTTTCATTTTGGAAATATACTAATTCAAGCCATCCTAGATAACTAGAAAATTTTTTTAGTAGTATGTGATTTATTTTTCCACTTTCTTTTTCATATATTTTTAACAAGTCTTTCTTTTGAGTAATTGATTTTTCTAAATCATTCTCTACTCCTGTAATAATTAGTTTTTCCTTTGCACGAGTTAGTGCAACATATAAAATTCTCATTTCTTCTGCAATTGATTCTTCTTTGATTTTAAGTTTTATTGCTTCTTTACTAGCTGTTGTATATTCAATTTTTCTATCATAATTTATATATTCCATTCCAAAGCCAAAATCTTGATGCATAAGAATAGTTTCTGTTAAATCTTTCTGATTAAATTTTTTATCAGTTCGAGAAATTATTGCAACAGGAAATTCTAAGCCTTTACTTTTATGAATACTCATAATTCTAACAACATCTTCATTTTCTCCAATTATCTTGGCTGATTGCATATCACTATTACTATTTTTTACTTTCTCTATGTACCTAATAAAATTAAATAAACCTTTAAAACTGATTTTCTCATAATCTTTCGCTTTATCTAATAACATCTTTAAATTTGCTTTTCTAATTTGTCCATTTGGCATTAGTCTTACATAATTATAATAATCAGTTTCATCATATATTTTTTGTATAAATTCATTTAATTTAAAATACTTTTCTTCTTCTCTCCACTTAGTTAATTTATTACAAAAATTCATTAACTTTTCTTTAATGTGAGGCTTAACTTTATCTGAAATTAAAGCTTCTCTTATACTATCATAATAGTTTCCGTCATTTTTTGCCAATCTTATTTCTATTAGTTCATTATCAGAAAAATCTCCAATCATCGATCTCATAACTGTTACTAAAGCTATATCTCTATAAGGATTATCAATTATTTTTAAAAGTGATATTATTGTTTTTATTTCAATAGATTCTAAATAATTATCAGCTTGATCACTAAATACTGGTATATTTAAATTGTTTAGCTCCTTTTCAAAAATATTTGCAACTCCCGTAGTTGCTCTAAGTAATATTACTATATCTTTATATTTTATATCTCTATATCCAAGCTTTTTATCAAACACTTGGTATTTTGAATCCATAAGACTTCTAATTCTCTTTGCAACGAATTTTGCCTCTATTTCTGTTTTCTCTAATAATTGTTTTGAGTCTTCTTGTTCTTCAT
The DNA here is from genome assembly GCA_947303785.1 of uncultured Clostridium sp. Classification (GTDB taxonomy): domain Bacteria; phylum Bacillota; class Clostridia; order TANB77; family CAG-508; genus UMGS1994. Next base: position 1,658 of record CAMYZH010000019.1, on the reverse strand, counting down.
CTTCATTTATTTCTTCTTTCAAATCTATAATATCTAATTCAGTATTGCCTGCAAATTCCAATTGACTTTTTGGTTCTTCATAATTTGCACCTAAATTTAAATATTCAGATTCATCATATTCAATTTCTCCAAAGTCTCTACTCATAATGTTTTGAAACACTATATTTGTTACATCTAGTATATTTTTTCTACTTCTAAAATTTTTAAATAATTTAATTTTTTGCCCATTTTCATCTGGCAAATCACTATATTTTTCATATTTATTTAAAAACAGTTCTGGCTTTGCTTGTCTAAATCTGTAAATACTTTGTTTTACATCTCCAACCATAAAAATATTTTGATTATTAGAAATTGATGTTAAAATGAATTCTTGAACTAGATTACTGTCTTGATACTCATCTATCGCTATTTCTTCAAATTTATCTTCATATTTTTTGCAAGCTTCAGTTTTTTGGTAATTTCCATTTTCATCTTTTCTAAGTAAAATGTTTAATGCCATGTGCTCTATATCACTAAAATCTAAAACATTCTTAATTGCCTTTTTTTCTTCAAATTTTTCTTTAAATTTTAATGTTACTTCTTTTAGTTTTTCTAGTATTTCTTGCATCTGTTTGCAATCATCAACCGCTTCTTTGGTGTCATATATAAAAGTTTGTTCAATTGCATTTTTTAGTCTTTTTTTGACTTGATCTCTAATTTCTTTAACTTCATCTTTTAAATTACTTACAATCTTTTTGTCTGTTGGCCATGTTTTAAATTTCATGTTATTTGCATATTCGTTTGCTAAATCCCAATTATCTAATAAATTTTCTAATTCTGATATATTTCTTATATCATCTTCTATTGTTAATGAAAATTTGGAAAGCTCTAGTGTCTTGTCTAATCTTGATTTGCAATCTTTTAAAATTTGCAGAGCATTTTCTATCTCATCTTTAAAATTTTTTAAGATAATTTTTCCCCATATTGTATTTGAAAAATTATCTGTTTTTTCTATATTAAATAACTTTATTTTTTCTTCTAGCCATTCTTGTGGAAATGGTGCACTTTGTATAAAATTATATATTTTTAAAATTATTTCTTTTAATTGTTCATCATCTTTATAACTAGCATATAGTTTTATTAATTCTCCAAATTTATCATCATTTGATAAGTATAGTTCTTCAAAAATATCTTCTATTGCTTCTTGTTTCAGAAGCTCAAGCTCTATGTTATCTGCAATTCTAAAATTTGAAGATACTCCAATCTCAAAAAAGTTATTTTTTAAAACATCTAAACAAAATGAATCTATTGTACAAATGCTTGCTTTGTTTAGTAAGACTACTTGTTTTCGTAATCTTGAATTTAATGGATCTTTATCTATTTGTTCATATAGTCTATTTAAAATTCTTTCTCTCATTTCTGATGCTGCTGCATTTGTAAATGTAACAACTAGAATTTTATCTATATCTATTTTGTCTTCTATTATTTTTTTGATTATTCTTTCAACTAATACTGCTGTTTTTCCACTACCAGCTGCTGCTGCAACAAGTAGGTTATTTCCTTTTCCGCATTATTGCTGATAATTGTTCATTTGTCCATTTTGTTTCCATCAATTATCTTTTTTCCTCTCTTTTATTAAACTTTGGAGGCAAGCCAGAGCTTGCCTCCTTTCTACTTAG
>CAMYZH010000018.1 GCA_947303785.1 uncultured Clostridium sp. | reverse complement strand
AAATTAAGACATTTTCCCAAATGATTTATTAAGACATTATCATAAATGAATTATACTACTAAAAATGTCTATTACTTATTCTCTTGTTTTTTTTTATTAATTACTATATAATCTTTTTGTTATAAAAATGGAGTATATATATATGATAAATTTTAAAAATAAAATATTTACTAAGAAGAACTTAATTCTATTTTCAATAATTTTTATTTTAATAATGATTGTTCTTACTTTGTTTTTTTTACTAAAACATCCGGACATCCAAGCCCCAACAGGGTCATCTACATATTCAAGTAATGATTCTGCAGTAACTATTACCGTTCCAAACAACTATGAGTTTTCTGTAGTAGAAGATGATTCTTATATATTAGGATTAAGGTCTAGTAAAATTTCTTCTAATATATTTGTATCTGTTAATTCTGCTACAAATATTAGAGATATTAAAAGCTTTGTCGATGGTGATAAAAATGACTATATTTCTAAATTCCCAAATATAAGTAATGTATCTGATATAAATGAAACTACTATAAATGGCTTAACAGCATATAATTATAGTTTTAATTATAAAACTAATATGTTTGTTGATGTATACTGGATTTTGAAAGATGAAAAAATCTATGTTATTGATTTTAATATAAATACTGATAATAATGATTTTTACTCTCATAGAAAAGAAATCTTAGATAAATTAAAAATCGTTTAGGAGGAAAAAATGTTAGCTTCTTTTTTCGCTGGATTAAAAGGGATTCCTTTAATTTGTAAATATTTATTAACTGCTCTTGTTGGAATGGCGCCAATTATAGAAATCAGAGGTGCAATTCCTTTAGGTGTTGCAATGGGCTTAGATTATTGGTCTTCTTATATTTGTAGTTTTATTGGAAACATTATTCCTATTTTCTTTATTGTTAAATATATAAGACCATTATTTGACTTCTTTGGAAGATGGAAATTTTTTAGGCGCATAATAGACTGGGCTACTGATAAAGCCAATAAAAAAATCAAAGAAAATGCTAAATTACAAACTGCTGTATTTTTTGCTTTATATGTTTTTGTTGCAATCCCGCTTCCAACTACAGGTGCATGGGTTGGTTCTCTAATAGCTAATTTTTTAGATTTACCTGTTAAAAAAGCTTTTCCACCACTTGCTTTAGGTGTGGCAACAGCTGGTTTTATAGTTTTAGCAGCAACTGGTGCAGTTGTGGCTATCGTTTAAAATAAGCCTTATAGGCTTATTTTTTTTTGTGGTTTAGTCACTAATAATTTGTGGTATATAATTTATTTCAATAGAATCTTTCTGCAGATATACTTCTACTGCATCTACTTGGCAACCAATATTATATAAATTGTTCTTATATAAATAATACTGGGCAACTTTCCAAATATGCATACACTTTGTTTTCCCTATAGAATCTCTTGCTTCTATTCTTTTAGATGTTCTTGTTTTCACTTCAACAAAATGTATTATTTCATTCTTTTTGGCTATTATATCTATTTCGCCCATCCTGGTCCTATAATTACACTTTAATATTTCATATCCATATATTTGTAGATATACTTTCGCTAATCTCTCACCAATATTTCCAATTTTCTTATTATTATTCAATTATTAATTTTTCCTTTCTAGTATTTTTTAATTTGATACCACAATTTTATAACCTTTTCCAATCTCTTCTTTAATAAATCCCTCTAGCTCTAAAATTGTTAGTCTTTGGTTAATTTCTGATATACTTAAATTGGTCTTTTCTATCAATTCTTCTTTTGATAATTGTTTTTTTGATAAAAGATTTAATATCTCATCATCAAAGTTTTTATCTATTATATTTTTATATTCCTTTTCTTTTTGATAAGTATTTTCAAATTTATTTCCATTTTTGACAAAGAATTCCACAATATCATTAACACTTGTGACTAAGATTCCTCCTTTTTGAATTATTCTATTCGGTCCTGTTCCATAAGGGTTATAGATACTGTGAGGTATGCAAAAAACTGGTTTTTTCTGATTTAAACCATATTTGGCGGTAATTGTAGTTCCACTTCTTGTCTTCCCTTCTATGACTAATATTCCACTTGATAAACCACTTATTATTCTATTTCTTTTAGGAAAATACTCTGATTTAACTTTTGTTTCAGGTGGATATTCACTAACTACTGCACCCCCGGTTTCTAATATTTTTTCATATAATTTTTTATTTTCTTTTGGATATATATGATTAAAACCACTTCCAATTACTGCAATTGTTTTTTCCCCACTTGAAATACAACCCCTATGTGCAATTGAATCTATACCTATTGCTAAACCGCTTATTATATTAATACCAATTTTTGATAATCCATAAGCAAAATCATTTGCAATTTTTTCTCCTTCTTTAGATGAATTTCTTGAACCAATTATTGCTATTCCAAATTCATTTAAAATAGAACTATCACCTTCAATATATATTTTTTCAACTAATGGTTTAATTTTTAAAAGTTTGTCTGGAAACTCTAAATCTCCTCTATTTATTACCTTCAAATTTTTCCTCCTTACTTTTTAATATTTACAATTGCTCCATATCTACATTTATTTTTGTATCTTTATTATTAGTCATTAAAAATATTTTTTATCTAAACTCCTATATTGTATTGCTTCTGCAATATCTTGTTTTTCGATGTTTTTTGCTTCTCTTAAATCTGCAATGGTTCTAGCAACTTTTAAGATTCTATTATATGCCCTTGAACTTAAATTCAATCTTTTGAAAGCCATATTTAATAAACCTCTACTCTCTTCATTTATAACACAATATTTTTCTATAAGTTGCGGGGTGAGTTCTGAATTAGAAAATATGTTAAATCCTTCATATCTTTTTTCTTGTATTCTTCTTGCTCTATTTACCCTTTCTTTTACTGTTTTTGAAGATTCTATCTTCATATTAGGATTTATTTTTGTATAATCAGTACTTTGAACTTCAACTTGTATATCAATTCTATCTAACAGAGGCCCACTTATTTTATTCATATATTTTCTTACATCTTTGGCTGAACAGCTACACTCTTTTTCTTTTGAACCATAATACCCACATGGGCAAGGATTCATAGATGCAACAAGCATAAAACTTGCAGGATATTCACATACAGTATTTGCACGATTAATTAAAACTTTTCTATCCTCTATGGGAATTCGTAAAACTTCTAATGTATTTTTACTAAATTCAGGTAATTCATCTAAAAAAAGTATTCCTCTGTGTGCTAAACTAATTTCGCCTGGTTTAGCATTTTTCCCTCCACCAATTAAAGATATTTTCGATGCTGTATGATGTGGACTTCTGAATGGTCTTTCAAAAATCAATTCTCCATCTTTTAACATTCCTGCAACACTATGAATTTTTGTTACTTCCATCATTTCTTCAAAATTCATATCTGGAAGTATTGTTGCTATTCTTTTTGATAACATTGTCTTTCCGTGATCCTGGGCTTCCAATCAATAAACAATTATGACCTCCGTGCTGCTGCAATTTCTAATGCACGTTTTACATTTTCTTGTCCTACAATTTCATCAAAATCAATTGAAATAGTTCTATCCTTTTTCATCAATTTCTCTGCATTTGATTCTTCTTTTTCAATAGTAGTATCTCCATTTAAAAAATCTACTACTTGTCTTAATGATTCTGCTCCATATACTTCTAGCCCTTTTACTATTGCCGCTTCTTTTGTTCTTTCTATTGGTACAATTACTTTTTTTATTCCTAATCGTTTTAGTTCTATACACATTGGAAGTATTCCTGATATTGAATTTAAGGTTCCATCTAATGATAACTCTCCTAAAAATGCATAATTATTAATTAATCTATTTCTTACAATTCCGATGTTTGATAATATTCCTATTGCAATTGCTAAATCAAATACTGCTCCTTCTTTTTTTATTTCTGCAGGTGCTAAATTTATTAGTATTCTTTTTCCATGTAGCTCATATCCACTATTTTTTATTGCAGCTCTTACTCGTTCTTTTGATTCTCTTACACTAATATCTGGAAGCCCAACGATTTCCCATTTTTCCAGGTTGTTGGTAACATCAACTTGGACTTCAACTTTATAACCTGTTATTCCTATTAGTGTGGTACTATTTATAATACTTAAAATAATTATTCTCCTTTCTATCTTATTTTTATTAATTATTCTTACTCTTTTGAACAATCAAAAAAAGAGCTAAACTTAAATTGTTTAGCCCTTCTTTTATATTATTTATTATAATACAAATCTTTTAATTGAATAGAATCCTGTTGCTAATATTGTCATAATAGTTATTGATAATACTATATATGTTGGTGCAGAACCTGTTTTAATTGAAAGTGCAACTGGAGCTGTATCTTGATCATCTTCACCTTCTTTATTATTATCTGGTGTAGAGTCTATATCTGGTGTTCCATATGGGTTTTCATCTTTGCTTATTTCTGCTGTATTAATTTTTGTACCCATATTATTTTCAGATTTTTTCCATCTTAATGCAATTTCAACTGTAGCGCTTTCTCCTGGTTTTAATAATTTATTTGCTAAAGCGTCTGTTGTTACTATTCCTTCACTATCAATTTTCCAATTTGGATTATCTTCTTTATAGAATTCTAATCCTTCTGGAATTCTATCTTTTATTTCTTTAGCATATCCTTCAATTTCACCTTCGTTTGTAACTTTAATTGTATAAATAAATGTTACTGAAGTCTTATTTAATTTCTTTCTGTCAATTTCAACTTTAACTACTGGTTCTGGATTTTCACTTCCATCATGTCCTGTATTTATTTGTTTAACTACGCCATCTTCATTAACTACTACTCTTGATACATATTTTAATAGTGATAAGTCAAAGTATTTTAATTCTACTTCTTCATCATCAATATCATCTTCATTTGGATCGTCATTGTCTGGTGTTGAATCAATATCATCTCCATCATCATTTGTTATTTCAGCAATGTTTTTGATTCTTCTGCTAGTTACAGGCATTTTTGATTGATCTATCTGGAATGCTACTTGAACATCTCTGTAATCAGGATTTGAATCTGAAATTCCTGCAGTTTTATCAAATGGTTTTAGTTGATTATTTTCATTTCTTTCAGCTGATTTTGCTTTTGATAAATAATCTGTTCTTACATATTTTGCTTTTTCTATGCTGTCAACTTCTTTTCCATCTTTATCATATAATTTCCAATCATATTTTTTGTTGATTTCATGATTTGGTAAATATACTAATCCTTCTGGAATATCATCTTTTACTTCTTCAACATATGCTTCAATGTTTCCTTCATTATATACTCTAATTGTATATATTATCACATTTTTATTAACTACTGTTAATGGATCGTGTGAATGGTTATATGTAATCTTACCATCTTTATCTACTGATACAAGTGGTATTCTTGAATCTATAGCTTTATTATCAACTTTTGTTATGAATTTTTGTAATGCTAAATCATAAACTGCTGGTACTATATTATCATAATCTTGATCATCTTCTTCAGGTTTGTCATTATCTGGTGTTGAATCTATATCATCACCATCATCTGTCTTGATTTCAGCTATGTTTGTAATTACTTTTATTTCTTTAGTTACAACTTTGAATTCTATTTTAACTTCTTGGTAACTAATCTCGCCAGTTTCTTTATTAAATGCTTTTAATACTTTATCTGGATTTACTTCTTTTGAAAGGTAATCTGTAATTACTTTTCCATTTTCTACTTTCCATCTGTATGTTCTGTTTATTGAACTATCTGTAACATATTCTAATCCTTCTGGGATATTATCTTTTACTTGCTCTGCATATGCATTCATTTCACCCTCGTTATATACTCTAATTGTGTATACAACATTAGAACCTGTCTTAACTTTTACAATTGATTTATCCATATCATATTTAGCATCTTTTTCTCCATTTTTTAATGGGTTAGTATCAACACTTTTTAATCTAGATGGTTTTATTTCTTCTCCATCAACTGATGTTAAGAATTTCTTTAATGCTAAATCATAATTTTTCTTTATTAGTATTAATTTTTCAAAGTCATCATCATCTTGTTGTCCTGGTATATATTCTTTGTTTAATTCATCATCTTTATAGTTTGGTAATTCACTTTCACTTGGCATATTTACATTATTTACTTGTGAATCTCTATCTGTAACTTGCTTTTCATCAGCATCTGTAAATTCAGCTATTTCAGCTATGTTTGTTATTTTTTCTGGCATGTTTTCTGTTTTAACAACTTCACATGCTATTTCAACATATTTACTATCTAATGTAGTTCCATCAAATGCTTTTATTAAAGCATTTTCGCTTTTTCCTTTAGCTAAATAATCTGTACTTACTATTTGTCCTTCAGCTTTCCAATTATATTTTTTATTAATTTCATCATCTGGTAAGAATTTTAATTGTGCTGGTAAATGATCAACTATTTTGCTTGCATAAGCATCTTGATTTCCTTCATTATATACTCTAATTGTATATACAACTCTATCTCCTACTTCTATTTCAATTGGTGATTTAATATGTTTGTATGTAGCTGTTGTTCCATTTATTAATGTAGGTAATTCAGGATTTGGAACTCTATCTGTAATATCAATATCATTTAATTTTGTTGCATATTTTCTTAATGCTAAATCATATATTTTATTTACTAATATTATTTTTTCATAATCGTCATCATCTTGAATATTTGTATTTTCTGGATATGTTTCTGGGTCTACTTCTTCTGGTTGTGAATCTCTATCTGTTCTTTTATTTCCATCTTTATCTCTTTCGTCTGTAACTGCTGCTATGTTTTTAATTGGATCTTGCTCAATATTATCTGCTAAAACAACACATACGACTTGTACAACTTTGCTTGATGGTTCTGTCTTTGAATTGTTAAAAGCTTCAATTAGATTTTCTGTACTATTTTCTGTATATTTTAATTTATTTGTTTTTATTGTAGCTTTTCCTTCTACAACGTCTACATCATCTAATGATGTTATATCATTGAAGTCTGAAAGACTTAGATTTTTTGTAGCACCTTCTATTGTATTTAATTTAACAATTTTATTGTTTTCATTTTCTACAACTTTCCAGTTATTTGTATAGTTAACTTTGTGGTTAACTATAAATCCTAAACCTTCTGGTATGTAGTCTGTAATTTCGTTTGCATAAGCATCTTGTGGTCCTTCATTATATACTCTAATTGAATATGTAACTATATCACCTTTTTTAACTTCTACTGGATTTTTAGGATGAGTATAATTTGCAGTTGTTTGTCCATTTTTTAGTGGAGTTACATCTACTACTGGCTCTCTTCCTTGGTTTTCTCCATTTACTGTTGTGATGTATTTTCTTAAAGCTAAATCTAATTTTATTTCTTCAACTGTAACTTTTTCAAAATCATCATCATCTTCTTGTCCTCTATAGAAATAATCATCATCACTTAAATCATCTTTGTTTGATTCTTTACCTTTATAATCTGGTAATTCAGATTGTTCAATATTATTTGAACCTGGCACAGAGTCTATGTCTTCTATATTATCTTCAACAATTTCTGCTACATTTGTTAATACTCCAGATGTAACATCTGGCTTAACTCTACATTCAACTTGAACAGTAATACTTGATAATTTTTTAGTATTAGAATCAAAAGCATCAAGTTCATAGTCTTTAGTATATGATGTAACTATATAAGATCCATCTTGTGATACTATCCAACCATATTTTCTATTTATTGTACTATCTTTTACAAATTCAAGTCCATTAGGTAAAATATCTCTAATCCTTGTAGCAGTAGCTTTTTGATTTCCTTCATTATAAACTGTAATATCATATACTACTGTATCTCCAGCATTTAAGGTAACTGGATCTTTTTTATGTTTGTAATTTATTTCTTTATCTTCATTATTATATGTAATTTTAGGTGTTCTATCTGTGATTTCTGTTTCTCCAACTTTTACAATATATTTTCTTAATGCTAAATCATATATCTTTTCAGGTTTTTCTATTATTACTTCATCAGAGTCTTGTCCACGAGTCTTTTCTCTTTCAACTTCTAATAGTGGTTGAGAATTATTTTCTGCATTAGTCCATACAGATGTTTTTGTCTCGTAATTATAGTAATTTAATAATAATATAACTCTTGTCGTTGTTGTTTTTAATGGAAGTAATATGTAAAAATCTCTATCTAAAGTTTTATCTAAAGTTGTTGACAATCTATTTCCATCTTTATCAACTAATGTGTAGTTTGTTATTTTTGCATCTGATTGATCATATAAATCTACTGTATAATTAGGATTGTTTCCGGATTTAATATGAAATGGTCCTACAATATATCCATCTTCTGTTTCTGTAGAAGTTTTTGGAGATTTTTTTAGTGATGGATTTGTAAGGTTTGATTGGCTAGATAATGTTCCTGTAAAATAATTATATATTTCTTTCATAAGTTCATATCTTGCTTGACCTATGTTTGATACTTGATACCAATCATTACTTTCAGGATTTTCTTTTGTTGTAAACCATATTGCTGTTCCTTGCCATTCAATATTATTAGTATATTTCCATATTGCACTTTGTTGAGCAAAGAATATATCTCCTTCATTTATTGTTCTTTTAATGAAGTCAAGTGTAACTGGATTTGCATCTCCAGATGTTCTTTCTATTAAGTTTGAAAAGATTCTTAATAATGCCTCATCTTTTTCTTCTTGTGTCATGCTTGTAAGATACATATTTTCAGCAATTAGTTTAATTCTATCACTATTGTTTATAGAATTTGTAATTTCTCCTGTATTCGTATATGTATTTGCGTTTCCATTTTCTGATGGGAATCTCTTATTAAAGTCTAAACAATAAAGATCCCTACTATAATCTTTAGTGGTACCTTTAATTTCATATGTTTTATAAACATTTCTTTCTTGGATTCTATATCCCCATCCGTCTTGATTTAAAAGACTTATTCCGAATTTTGCTGTAGTTCCTTTAGTTGCGCCAACTTGCTCTACAGTTGCAGCAATAACTTGTGAGAAACTAGGCATAGCAATGGCTATTAAACAAATAATTGCTAAAATCTTGCTTAAAATTCTTCTTTCTTTCACAATATCCTCCTTAAACATCCCTGATAATTTTTAAAATCATCATTGAACATCCTAAAAAATTCTTTACTATATATATGTAATCTTTCTCTAGGGAAATTGCGACTACATACATTATCATTATATTACATTTTTGTTACAATTGCAAGGCTTTTTGTAATATTTTAGTAATATTCTGTATTGTTTTATTTGAATTTCATATTTTAGAAATAGTGTTAATATTTTTTATGCATAAAAAATGAACCCACCTGTTAAACTTTGGTCTAACAATTTGGGTTCACTTCATTTTCTTTTGTATTCTTATTTACATTTTGTCTATTTTCTTAATACTCTTTTGTATATTGTATAACTTCCAACACTTATTATTGATAAGATTGTAATTATTAAAGTAATATATAGTGGTGCAGAACCTGTTTGTATTGACAATACTACGATTGCATTATCTTGATCATCTTCACCTTCTTTATTATTGTTTGGTGTAGAATCAATATCAGGTGCTCCAAATTCATTTTCATCTTTGCTAATTTCAGCAACATTTACTTTTTGTCCAAGATTTGTTTCTGAATTAACCCATCTTAAAACTATTGGAACAACTGCACTCTCTCCTGGTTTTAATAATGTATCTTTCAAATAATCTGTCTTTACTATTCCATCTGTCGAAACTTTCCATCCATAGTCTTTATTATCTTCTTCATAGAAAGCAAGTCCGTCTGGAATTCGATCAGTTATTTCTTTTGCATATCCATCAATTTCACCTTCATTTGTAATCTTGATTGAGTAAAAATATTTAACTTGAGTTGTTTTTAATTTTTTCTTATTTAATTCAACTTTTACAACTGGCTCTGGATTTTCTGTTCCGTCATATTTTGTCTCAGTTTCTTTTGTTTTTCCATCTTCGGTTACAACTACTTTACTTACATATTTTAGTAGTGATAAATCGAAGTATTTTAATCTTATGTATTCTTTATCTATATCATCTTCACCATCTTTTAGGTTATTTGGTGTAGAATCAATATCTTTTCCGTTATCGTCTGTTATTTCGGCTGTATTTATAATTACCTTGTCTCCTGCTGTCGCACTATCTTTAGTAACTTTAAAAGCAACTTCAACATCCATGTAATCTGGAGTATTCATTGTATCTTAGTCAAATCCTGAAATTATTTCTTCTTTTCCATAATCTGTTTTAATCATTACTGCTTTTGTAACATCATCTGTTTCAGCACCATCTTTATCATACATTTTCCAGTTATATTTAATATTGGTTTCATGTTCTGGAAGATATGTAATTCCTTCTGGTAGGTCATCTCTTATTTCTGTAGCCCTACCATCTACTGTTCCTTCATTGTAAACTCTAATAGTATATGTTACAACCTGTCCTTTTACAACTACTTTTGGTTCTTTGGTATGTTTGTATTCTGCTGTTGTTTTTGATCCGTCTTTTAGAGCGGTTGCATTTACACTTGGAACTCTATCTTTAATTTCTTTATTATCAATTTTAGTTATAAATTTTCTTAATGCTAAATCATATTTAGTTGGAATTATAATATCAAAGTCTTCATCATCTTCTTCTGGATCCTGATTATTTGGGTCAGAGTCATCATCTGGTCCATCATCATCTGTTATTTCTGCTATGTTCATTAATTCTTTTAATTCAGAAGTATTTACTTTAAATTCAATTTTAATCTCTGCAAAACTTACACCATGATCTATTCCTGTTCCTGTTGTTTCATTATAATTGTTTTGATTTTCTTTTGCAGAACTAAATGCAGGTATAATTGTATCTTTTAAGTATGTTGTTCTAATTCCTTCTTCCCATTGACCATCTTCTACATCTTCTTCTTCAAATTCTTCCCATCCATATTTTCTATTAATAGAACTATCTTTTAGGAATACTAGACCTTCTGGAACATTATCAACTATTTCTAATACTTTTCCATCTGTCAAGCCTTCATTATATACTCTTAGTGTATATACTACATTATCTCCTTCTGAAACATGTACAGGTGTTGTTTCTTTATCTAGTCCAAATGTATATGTTGCATCTGCTGGTCCTTGGTTATTTTTTCTATTTTTCAATTCATCTACATTAGTTATATGTAACTGTCTTTTTTCTTCATCTTCTATTTTCTTTGATGTGTTTGTTGCATCTGTTAATGATGATACATATTTCTTTAATGCTAAATCATATACTGAAGGTATGACTACATCAAAATCTTCATCATCTTCTGTCTCAATCTTATTATTTGGTGTAGAATCATTATCTGGTCCATCATCTTGTGTTATTTCTGCTAAATTTCTTAATTTTTTAATTTCTGTAGTATTAACTTTAAATTCAATTTTAACTTCAGCATAACTTACACCTTTATCAATTCCTGTCTCAGTTGCTTGATTATAATTAGATTGATTTATCTTTGTATTATCAAATGCAGGAATAGTTGTATCTTTTAAATAATCAGTTTTTATTCCCTTTTTCCATCCTGAATTTGATTGATCTTCAAATTCTTCCCAATTATATTTTTGATTTATTGCACTATCTGGTAGGAAAATTAATTCATCTGGTACAGTATCTATCAATTCTAATACTTTTCCATCTGCTAAACCTTCATTATATACTCTTATTGTATATACTACATTATCTCCTTTGGCTACAGTCACTGGGACCTGATCTTTATCTAATCCAAATGAATATGTTGCATCTGCTCTTTGATTTCCTCTTCTATTTTCTAAAGCAGATACATTTGTTATATGTAATTCTCTTTTTTCTTCATCTGCTATCTTCTTTGATGTATTTGTTGCATCTGTTAATGATGATACATATTTCTTTAATGCTAAATCATATACTGGTGGGATTATTACATCAAAATCTTCATCATCTTCTGTTTCTACCTTGTTATTTGGTGTTGAATCATTATCATCTCCATCATCTTGTGTGATTTCTGCTATATTTTTTATTTTTTCTTGTCTATTTGAAACCATTTTGAATTCAACTTGTACTTCTACATAACTTACGCCTTTGTCAATTCCAGTTCCTCTATTTTGGTCATATTGTGTTTGGTCTTTTTTTGTTTTATCAAATGCAGAAATTACTGTATCTTGTAAGTAATCTGTCTTAATTCCTTGTTTCCATCCTGAATTATTTTGTTCATTAAATGTATGCCATCCATATTTTCGGTTAATTGCACTATTTGGTAAAAATTCTAATCCTTCTGGAACTGTATCTACTAATTCACCTACAATTCCATCTGTTAATCCTTCATTATATATTCTTATTGTATATACTACATTATCACCTTTTGCTACTGTTACTGGTACTTGATCTTTATCTAGTCCGAATGAATATGTTGCATCTGCTTTATCAGCAATGCTTGTTCTTGCCTCAATTGCATCAACATTTATTATATGTAAGTTTCTTCTTTGTTCATCTGCAATTGTTTTTGAATTTCCATTTGAATCTGATACTGAAGTTACAAATTTCTTTAAAGCCAAATCATAAGGCACTTGTGTTAATTTAAGTTTTTCATAATCTTCATCATCTTGGTGATTGTCTTCATTAAAGTTCGTTTTATAATCATTATCACTTCTTGAATCTATATCTTCTACAACTACTGCTCCTGAATCATCTTTGTATTCTGTTATGGCGGCTAAATTTCTTAATATAGATTCATCTGCTCCATCAAGGACAACACATGCTATTTGAACAGTTTTTATATCAAGCTCAGGTGTTGCAGTATTAAATTTTGATAATTTTGTATCTTTTAACTTTGTAGTAGTTAAAAGCGCATTTCCTACTACAACATCTATGTTACCAACTTCATTTTGATTAGAAGCTGCTCCACTTTCTGAAAAATCAGAAGCCGAAAGATTATTTGTAGCATTTGGTATTGTATTTAATTTAACTTGTGATGCCCCTTCAGGAATTACCCATTGATTGTCATAGTTTATGTTGTGGTCTACTATAAATCCTAATCCTTGTGGAATATAATCTTCTATTTTACTTGCATATCCATCTAAGTTTCCTTCATTAAATACTCTAATTGTGTATACAACTATATCACCGACCTTAACACTTACAGATGTCTTTATATCACTAAAATTTGAGGTCGTGGTTGCATCATTATTATCATAAAGAGGACTAGTGTCTGGCTTTCTTTCTCTTTGTTGTATTTGACCATTTACTGATGTTACTGATTTTCTTAATGCTAAATCTATATTTCCAGCATTTCCAGCAACTTTTATTTTATCAAAATCATCATCATCTTCATCACCTTTATAGAAGTAATTTTCATCTGTTAAATCTGGTTTGTTATCATTTCCATTATAGTATTCCCAATCAATTTCTTCTACAGGTAATACTTTGTTTCTGGCTGAATCTTTATCATGATCAAGTGGTGTTCCATCTTGTTCTGAAATTGCAGTAATTTCTGCAATGTTGGTAATTGTTTTTCCCCTAGCTTCTTCTGTTACTTCAAACTCTAGGTAAATAGGTTCACTTGAATCGTGTGGATCTAATTCAATAATATAGCTATTGGGTTGATCACCACTATATAATATATTTCTTCCATTATTAGTTGTTGTACATTTTGAGTTTTTTGCTGTTGAATTTTTAACAGGATCATCAGCTTGACCACTAACAAATCTTAATCCTGTAGGTGGTAAGTAATCTGTTATTTGATTTATTCTAAGCGTTGTTTCCCCTTCATTATATAACTTAATAGCATATAATACTCTATCTCCAACTTGGACTTCTACTGGGTCTTTTCTATGTTTATATTCAAAATCCCAACCTGGAATATTTGAAGTATTTGTTACAGGTTCTCTTCCTTTTCCTACGCAATTATATGCCTCGGGCCAGTCTCCATTGTTATTCTCTCTATATACTATAGCTACATACTTTCTTAAAGCAACATCATTTTGTCTCTCTATAGTTTTTATCTTAAATTTATGACTCATTTTTATTACATTATTTGTTTCACTTTCTTCTCTTAAAATTGAAAGAAGTGGTTGCATATTACTTCCTGATGTAGCTACCCACACATAACCTGAAGTATCTGATTGAATAGTCTCTGTAGATAATTTTATTTCAATTTCTCTAACTGTTGTATTTAAAGGCAGTGCTATATAAAAATCTCTACCCTCCAAATCTTCTTTTGTTTGATGTAATAATGTTGTAGTTACATTATTAGTTGATGTTATTAAATATGATGGATTACTTACTATATTTCCAGATTCATTTTTAAATGTAAAATCTATTGAATAATCCATTGTTGTACCATTAGCTACTTTTGGTTCTATTTTAAATGGTCCAACAAATATTTTAGAACTTAAACCATATTCTTCATTGTCTTCTAGTGGTCTTATTCTAGGATCTACTAATGTTGAAGCAGAAGATTGTATAATATCAGCTCCTGTATAATTATTTAAATAGTAATTTACTATTTGTCTGATATAATCACCTTTTTTACCTTTATATCCCCATCTATCATTTACAAAAATTGAATCAAAATCATTTCCATTTGATGTTCCGAATATTTCTGTTCCAGTTGCTAGATTATTTGTAACTGTCCAGATTGCAAATTGATATGCTATTACTAAATCATCTTCTGTTAAAACTCTTTTTATATCTGTTAAAGTTAAAGGATTTACTGTTCCGGAATTTGCATCAATTAATGATTTAAATATTTTAGATAATTTTAAATTTTTTACACCATCTGTATCTTCTGGAAGAACAGCATTTCTCATTAACCATAAAATCTTATTTGCATCAGCATCTGTTAGATCACTTTTAGCTTCTTTTAAGGTTGCTATAGTTGCCTCTCCTAAACTCTTGTAATTTTCTGAAGAATCTGCTGTTTCTTTTGGAAACCTTCCATTTTGGTTTAAACAAATGACAGTTGAATCATATTCTTCACTTCCATATGAAATTCTATATACATTTCTTTGATTAAACCTATAACCGAAATTTATATCTCTTCCATCATATAGTGTTTTACTTTCATGTAATAGTTTAATTCCAAATGTTTGAGTTGCATCTTTTTGTGATTGTTCCTCAGTTAAATATGCTGCAGTAAGAAATGATGCATTTGCAATTAATAATACAACAAGCATTAATGCTATAAAAATCTTCCAAATTTTAGTTCTCATTTTTCTCTCCTAATACTTTTAGATATAATTATCCTAATTATTCTATTTTATAATTTTATTTTAACTTTATATTAAATTTTGTCAATTCATGTTTTTTCCATATTTCCTTTGTATTTTAGTGTTTTCAAGCATTTTATCATTTATTACAATTATGTTATATTTTGATTAATTTTTCTTGTCATATGAGGCTTTTTACAACATATTATTAATTAAATTAATTTTTCTTTTTTGATATTTTAATGTTTTTGTTATTTTAATGTTGAAAGGAACCTTGGTATAATGCGCATTTGGAGAATGTTTATAACTATATTAATAGTGTTTTCTATATTTACCAATTTTAGTTTTGCAGATGATTTAGATATTGAAGAAACTACTGAATCTACTTCTAATCAAATTTTTGAATTAACACCTATGACTTCTACTGATTCTGATTTACATATTTTGTCTCGAAGAGCTGTAGTGTTTGAAAGAAATTCTAATGTGTTTTTATATGAAAAAAATGCTGATGAAAAATGTGCAATGGCTTCAACTACGAAAATCATGACTTGCCTTATTGTTTTAGAAAATTGCAATCTGGAAGATAGTGTTGTTGTTTCAAAAAAGGCTGCTCGGAACAGGTGGATCACGACTTGGTCTTAATGAAAATGATGTTATTTCTGTAAATGATCTTCTCTATGGACTAATGTTGTGTTCTGGAAATGATTGCGCTGTTTGTCTTGCTGAATATTGTGGTGGCTCTTTAGAAGAATTTGCAAATCTTATGAATTCTAAAGCTGCCTATTTAGGTTTGTCTTCAACTCATTTTGTTACTCCTCACGGTTTAGATAATGAGGAGCATTTTACTACAGCAAAAGATTTTGCAATTCTAACTGATTTTGCATTGAACAATCCACTTTTTGCTCAGATTGTGGGGACAAAATCGTATAGTGTTACTATAAATTCTAGCCCCAAAAATATATCAAATACTAATGAACTCTTAGGAAATCTTCCATCTGTCTATGGTGTGAAAACCGGTTATACAAGTCAAGCTGGTAGGTGTTTAATTACTTCAGCTAAACAGGGAAATCTTGATATTATAGTTGTTGTTTTTGGTGCAGATACTAAATCAATTAGAAGTTCTGATTCAAGAAATTTAATTAATTACATACTTACAAATTATGAATGTATTGAATTACGAAAAATGGTAGAAGAAAAGTATAATGATTATGCTTCTTTTATTCTTCCTTATAAAATTTTTGATAAGGCTTCTTCAACGGTTTCTTCATATTGCAAATTTGACGAAATTCCTGACACTTATCCTATTAAAAAGGATTGGATGGATTCTATTGATGTTTCTATTGTAGAGGAAACTTTGTCTTTGCCAATTGAAAGAAATCAAAAACTTGCAAAAATAGTTGTTTCTTCCGATAATTTAGTTGTGTATAGTACTAATATTTTTTCTAATTCATATATTAATAAAAAGACTGCTTTAGATTATTTTTTATTTTTTATTTTTGAATATAAAAATTTTTACAAGCTTTAATAATTATATTTTAAAAAATTGGTGCTATTTTAATTTTCTCTATTGACTTTTATCTATTTTTTTGCTATTATATTTTTACTTGTTGTGCGGGAATAGCTCAGTTGATAGAGCGTCGCGTTGCCAACGCGAAGGTCGCGGGTTTGAACCCCGTTTCCCGCTCCATTTTACTTTATGGCGATATAGCCAAGTGGTAAGGCACGAGTCTGCAAAACTCTGATCCCCGGTTCGAATCCGGGTGTCGCCTCCAAAAAAGCGAGTATTCTGGGAAGAATACTCGCTTTTTTTGTGTAAATTACTACTCATCATCAATAATTTTCATGTTATCAATTGCAAATTTTATACAATCATTTATAAATTCATTTACAGATGGTAAATTATAGTCTAATACTGTTCTTTTTATTTTTTCAAGCAATTCTGGCTCAATTCTGCAAGTAAATTGTACATAATCTTTCTTTTTCTTCCTTTTAATAACAAAATCTGGCATTTCGTTCACCTCGTGCATATTTTAATATACGCATAATTTGTTGTATATATTCACCTTTAACTGACTTTCCAGTTTTTGTTATTAATTATTTAAATAGTTTTTATAAAAATTTTAAACCTCTAGGCCATTAATTGTTAATAATCTAGAGGTTTCTTAATCAAACCGTTTTTAAATTTCTTCTAATCTCTTTAAAATATCTTCAATTGAATAAAACTTTTCTCCTGTTATTGCTTCAACTTCTCTACTAAGTTCCAATAATTCATCTAACTTACTTGAAAATTCTATTGTTTTTGAACTTATTCCACTTTTAGCTAGAGGAGTCTTACTTTTTGTTCCTTTTGAACTATTTTGTAATTTTTTTACTAATCTATCTGTACTACTTGTACCCAAATCATTTGAAGAATGAGACTTGCCTTCATCTCCACCATTTGGTTTCGGTGCATTTAAATTATTAAATCCATTTCCTTGGAATTCTCTAATTCTTTCTCTTAATCTTTTAGTTTTTTCTTTTGCGCTCTTTTGATCTGTTTTATTGCTTACATCTGAACCTACACTTCTTCTTGCTTCTGCCTGTGCTGCCATACTTTCTTTTTTAGCCTTATCCCTCCTGTGTTGTTCTGTTAATTCTTTTTCTGCTTTTTTAATGAATTCTTTACTCATTTCCACTTGTAGACCTTTTTTAGCTAGAACTTCATTTAATTCTGTTGTTATTCCTTTTATATCCTCACTAGAAAATCTTTCTTGGTCTGGGCTAAATTGTGGAACCTTGGATTGATAATTTTGAATTGCTCTGAATATATCTTTTTCAGATAATGGTTGAGACATCATATATGCTACTTTACTTAATTCTTTTGCTCTTTTTTTCTGCAAGATTGCTGCGAACTCTGGATTTATATTTTTCATTTCATCTATTTGATTATCTATTTTTCCAGTTACTTCGTTATAGATTTTTTCTAAGTCTTTTTCCTTTTCTTTAGCTTCTTGTATTATTTCTGATATTGCTTCTATTTTTTCTATATCGCCTTCTTGTATTAGTTCTTCTATGATCTCAGATGATGCTTTATCAATTTGTGCAAATTGTAAATCTTCCTTTGATAGTTGTTCGGCTAATTCTGTTTTTCCATCTTCATCTAAATCTGCTACAGCTTTCTTGTCTAAATGTATTTTTGTTTCTACAATTTCTCCATTTTCTATTGTTCTTTCAATTTTACCTACTACACCTTTTGATGTAACTATATCCTTTTGTTCAAATTGCTTTGATTCGTTTTTACTATAATTGTCTGTCTGAACTGGTGGCAATACAGGTTTATAATATTTACTTGCTTGACTATTTGATGATTCATGTGGACTTGATTTATCGAATGAATCTGGGATTTCAACTTCTCTGTATGGAACATTAAGAGCATCAAATTTTCCTTTTAAGGCTTCTGCAGATTTTTTATTTTTTGGAAGTATTCCCTTTAATTTAAATGAACCCTTTAGAGATGTTGGCAGTATTTTGTTTTCCTTAGCTTTTTCTATTGTTTCTTTTACTTTTTGTGCAGATACAATAGTTGAATTTAATAATTGAACTCCAGCTACTGGTTCTACTATCATTATTGGTAAAACCAGTGCTCCTTTCAATGCCGTTGCTGCTATTCCTGTTCCTATTTTTAGTCCAGCTGTTATCTCATTTAAAAGTTTAGCCCTTTCTTCTTTTCTTTTCTCTTTTTCCTTTTCTCTTTCTTTAATTGTTTCTTCTGCTTCTTCTTCGGTCATACCCCATTTTTTCAACATATCTATTTTAGCAGCGTTGTATGCGTTTCCTATTTTTCCGCCAATGGCTGCTACAGGTTTTACAGTCTTTCCTAAATAATTTCCATATTTTCCACCTACTTTTTTTACGGCTCCTTTTACATATCCTGCTACCGCTAGTTGCGTACCTATTGTTCCTACTACTAAATCTCCACTATTTGTTCCTCCTAGTCCAAAAATGTCTCTTACTACTTTATCCACTTTAATCATAAAACTTAGGAAGAAAAATGCTATTACTATTCCAAGTAATGATGTTTCAGACAATTCTAACGCAGTTTTTACAAATATTGTATATATTAATGCATGAATTGATTGAATCCATACAGAATATAAAAAGTCTTTGAACCAATTAATAAGTGCCTGTCCGCCTCTTCCTTTTCCATTAATTCTTTGAACAGCATAATATACTGATATTATAGGTGAAAGTAGTGCCAAGATAGTAATTACCAAATATCTCCTGAAATATACAAGCAAAAATCTAATTCCATAATATACTAATATTATATACATTATAAGTCCGGCAAATCCTGTTGAAGCTTTAACTTCATATGCTTTTGATCTAACTGTTTCATATAATGAAATCTCTGAACCATTTTCATACTGAGGTACTATCCAACTTAGAAAACTTTCATTCATATAAATTATTATGTACATTACATAATGAATCAAGAATACTAATATAAATCCAACTACCCAACTCAATAACATTTGCTTATATATCGCTTTTTTCTCAGCAACTGTCGAAATTGCCATTCTTATTCCTAAATATATTAAAACTGCTAGCATAGCAACTATTGCAAGTGTTCTAAAAATATAATACCACATTGCTATATTTTCTTTTAATAAATATATAATCCCATCTTCATCAACAACTGCACCTCCAGCTGATTCAAAATTAAAGAAGTTAATATCTAAAATTGGAATTTTATTATATACTATATTTTCTACTGTTACATTTGCTTTAGAACTTGTCTTAAGTTGAACCTTGCCTCCAATATCTGATACTCTTTGCATTCCTTCGCTTATATACTCATTTGGTTCATTCTCTTCTCCTGTAGCCTTTGGCCCTGTTTCTTGGTTTTCCTCTTCTTGATTTTGTTCTTCTTGGTTTTCCTCTTCTTGTTTTTGTTCTTCTTCCATTAATTCTTTGTCTACTTCATCTAATGTACTAGGGTCTTTGTCCCAATTTTCGTCCTTTTTATTAGTTATTCCTGTTACAGCGTTAACAATTCCATCTGTAACAAATCTTTCAATTAATGCTGTCCATCCTACCAGAACTATTCTAAGAATTAAAGTCGCCATACCTATAAAATAATCAAAAATTTCTGCTAATGATTTTATAATCCATTTACCATATGAATATGAACTTTTATATCCTTCTATTTTGGCTACACCAGAATATATAAAGCCATTTTCATCATATATGCTTTTTCTTTCTTCTTCATATGAAGCTCCTTTAGGTACTGATCCAGTAGGGTTTACATCAAAAGTAGGTCTAAATGCATAATTAAAGTCAGAACCCAATCTAGGACCTCCAGAAATTTTTCCGCTTCTAGGTGAATTACCAAAATTTGCATTTTGATGATTTCCAATATACATTTCTGTATGTGAACCAGAAATAAGTATATCACCTGGTTTAAGGTCTGAGGCTAATACTCTTTCCCAATTTGAACTATGAAGCATTTGTGATTGTGCTGTACTACATAGTGCATTAAATCCATACTTATAAATATCAACACCTAAAGCTTCTTTATACATAAGATGTACCCCGGAAGAACAACATGCATGAAATGTTCCTTTTCCAATTGAACCTCCTGTAAAAAATGCATATCCCGTGGAAGCATCATACACTGTACTTTTTCCTGCACAATATTTAGCTATGAAGTCTCTAGCATATTTTGATACATATTCTCCACATTGAGCATCATATTTTCTTGCAAAACTTGATGACATTTGTGAAAAAGTAATAAATAATACCACATATACAATTAATATTCTTTTTAATACTAATTTAATTTGTTTCATCTATTTTCCCCTTAAAAAGATAGCTCTGCCTGTTTACCATCATATTCAATAATATTAGTTTCTCTATTATAATTAGTAATTTCATATGAATCGTCACCTGATAGGATTTTTTCTGTTGTTCTTTTTTCTGCATCATATATATATATACCATCTTCATATATGCTATAGACTAAATGTATATCATCTGCCCAAATATAAGTATAAATTGTTATAGTTTCATCAAATTCATTGTTTGGAAACTCTTCATCTAATGATAATACCTTAATTTTATTAAAAAACATATCATCTACAGCTGTCATATTTAAGAAAAATCTATGACTATAATGAATAGGATCATCTTCTATTCCGCTATTATCATATAAGGAATTTTGCATTATTCTTTCTGTTTCTTTTTGGATTAATAAATTCTGATCTAATTTGTAATATACATCTTTATAGTCTGTTTTCTCCTGTTTCAAATCTCCTCCATAATTTTCATAGATTTGAATTCCTTCAGGATTTGATGAACTGTATTGAACTACAACTCCTCTTACTGTATAATCGATTTCAAAAAAATCTGTATCATATATATATTTATCATACTCTGGCCATATATCTGTTAATTTGTCTGCAAAATCATTTATGTTTTTATTTTTATCATATTCTTTAATTAGGTTTTCAAATTCTGTATAATCAACCTTATATCTTGGATAAATTGATATTTGTTCATTTGAAAAATAAATATAATATTCTTTTGTTTTATATCCTAAAATTTGGGCATCTTTATAAGATGTTCCAAGATTTGCTTCAATACGTTCTAAATTATCTCCTGGTTTAAAACCTTCAACAACTTTTTGGTTATATTTTTCATTGAATACTATATTAAATACTTTTCCTTTAATTGTTCTGATTTCATATCCTTCATCGAAATATATATCATATTTGTTATAACGGCTTTCTGCCACTCCAATATTAGCATTTTTTACAATCCAATTTGCATCTATTAAGCTTTTTAATTCATTTGAATTAACTTCTAAACTTATAGAGTCTACTACTAGCTCATTTTCCTTGCTTCTTTTTGATTCTTCATTTTTAAAATAATTTTCTTGACCATTTATATAAACTTCAGATATCCCGCTTGTAGTACATTTAACTTCAATTGTTATATTCTTTTTGCTATCTATTAATCTAAAGCTTTTCATCTCAGTAACCAAAGCAACTTTTTCATAAAGGTTTGTAAAATATATTTCTTTAGATTCATTTTCTTCAAAAAGGTTATATTGGAATAATACATAAATATCTAAATCATATCCATCTTCTTTTGAATTTTCTTCTGAATAATATGTGCTACCTAAATATTCAATTACCTCTTTAACTGATTTTAATTCTTGATCAATTGAATACTCTGTTTGTTTATTATTATTTGTTTTATTGTTAATTCCCCATACGCATAGTAAAAGTATTATTAAAAATCCTATAATAGCTACAGATAAAATCAAAATTTTTTGTCTAAATTTTAGTATCTTCTTCTTTTTTTTCTTCATCTTTCACTCCTTACAAAAATTTCTGAAATTATTTATTATTATTTAGCTACAAACTTAATACTTGGCTTTCCTTCTGTTATTTGATTTATGATACTTATTTGCAAGCTTAAATTTCCATTTGAATATTGTATTTCTAAATCTAATGTTGTATATTCATCATTTTCTACATAATTGTCAAATGTAAATATTGCATTTTGAAAATCTTCATATTTTATATTTGCTGTTTTATCTATAAATTCTTTAAATTCATCTTCCGTTTCTATACCATAGTATGATGAAATGATATTCTCTTTTTGTTTGTATACTTCTGATATTAATTCATCTGAAGGATTTTCTCCCAATTCTTTATTAACTTCTGGCATACCTACAAATACAAACATATATATTTGTTTATAAATATCATTGCTTGATACATTTCCTTCATACATTCTAGCTAAGAAATTATAATTATCTGGAACTATCTGGCCTTCTACATTTTTATAATAGTCTTTAACACTATCAATTACCTTTTTATCTTCTTCTACTGTACTTGCTAGTTCAGTATTTTCATTTTTCTTTAATGAAATTAGAATAATTGTAATAACCATTATTAAAAAAAGTATTATAAATATTGATACAAGCATTATTCTTTTCTTTTTCATAGTATTATAACCTCCTTATAAATATGGTTTTTGTTAATTAACTATTTTTTTGTATTTATCAGCCATTAATTGATTTACTGTAACTGCCCATTGCTCATTACAATATGTTGGTCCAATTTGTGAAACCTTTTTCTTTCCTTGTTTATAATAATAACTTCCATTTGCAATTAAATTTCCAAAATCGTCAACTGCGACAGCAAAGCTTGGATAGCTTCTCCATCCATTTAATGAGCTTCCATTATATGATCCTTTTATACTAAACCAATTATGTGTACTTGGAGATATTGCAGCCCATGCAGTTCCCCCGCTTGATTCTGCTATTGTTACACATGCTGCAAATACTGCATTCACCTGATATTTTTCTTGCATTTGCATAAATGCTTCTGCATTATTAATGATATTTGTATAGCCTGCAAACATTTTTTTGAATTGTTCAATATCAGTTACAAAATTACTGCTATCAGATACATCAAAATCGTCTTCCATTCTTAAATCTTGATTTCCTTCTGGCACTTTAATAAAATCTTCAATATTTTCTACTACAGCTTTGTCTCTATCCTGCAGAATAAAACACATATTGGATTTTATTGTTTTTCCTATAACATCTCCTGTTTTTAATTTTTTTCCAATTGCTATGTCTTCATCTAAATCAAATCCATAAACTGTTAGTGTATATCCTTTAAGTTTTGTATCTCCAGATAGTTTTATTACAATTCCTTCTAATGTTTGTTCACTTGGCTTATAAAAATATTCTGGTTCTTCTGCTTCAGTACCATCAATTTTTCTTGAAATTGTTGAATATGTGTATGGATTATTTTCTTCTGTTAAAACTGCTTTTACGATTCCATCACCCATTGCAATAACATCTAAATCTTCAGGGTAGCCAACTAGTCCATAACCAAGGTTTGAAAGTCTAATCGCTCCCCAACCATTGTTATCAAGTGGCCATCCAGGATTATCTAATTTTATAACATTTTTATAATATCCACTATTTGTAAAGAAATGACCACCATCATATAATGTTATTGTTCTTTCAGTATCATTTCTTTCTCCAACAAAGCATACATGATACCATTTGCTATCGCGCCATGTTGAAGTATCTGATTTATTTGGAACTGGATTTCGATAACATTCAATAATGTCCCCAGGTTGTAATTCTTCAATGGTTTCTATTGTTTCTCCACCATGACTCATTAAATCTCCTAAATCGCAAGAACTTGTTGGCTTACTAGTATCTTTAAATGAGAATAATCCAGCTTTAAAATAACATAAATCAACTGACCAGTTACAATTTGTAGTCATGTTTGATAATCCTTTTTTAGCTGAGCATCTTCCATCAATACTATCTCTTGGACTTGCACAACTGCCTGTTGCACCATTAGTTCTTCCTTTATAAAAGCCATCATCTTTGACAGCACTATTATTAGCTCCCCAAATTCCATAATGTCCTGGATCTCCATTGCTGTAATCAAATCCCCAAATTGTCATTAATCCATAAACATATTCTGAAACATCAATTAATTCTTCTACTGTTGTAACTTCTGCAATATTATCTTCACCTGCATATCGTTCAAAGACTCCACCGAGGCTCTTTACATAATTTTCATATCCTCCATAACTATTCATCTTTGAATGGAAATTGTCTACATTAAAATCATTTTTATGTGCATCTACTATAGCTCTTGTTTCTGGTTTAAAATCTGCTTTACCAACATCATCATTATAAGGTGGCGTTTGATATCCACTTGATGCTGTCGAGGTAGCACCTGCATCAGAGTCTTCTTTTTCTTTTTCTCTTATAAGGTCAACACTTTCTTCACAAAGCATAACTGTTCCATATTCTATTATTTGTTTTTCATATTTTTTATCAGGCCATCCCTTTCTCTTAAAGTCTGGTAAAGGCCACTCTAATACTTGACTTTCAATGATTTCAAAATCTTCTCTTTCAAAATATCCAAGCTCTATTACTAATTCTTTTAAGTCTCTATATATGTACTGTGAATCTAATGATTCACTTTCTTCAAGAATAGTAAAAGCATGAAGTGATTCTTTAGTAAATCTTATTTCTTCTTTTAGGCTATCATCTTTTTTGGCTCTAGCATCTTGAATTGCCTTTGCTCTTGCAACTGTTCCATCATAAATATAATATTTGTCTGTAAAAAGTTTTTTTGTTGTCGGATTAGTAACACCTCTTACTGCATCTTTATTTTGTGAAACTCCATTTAATACATTTCCTCTAAATGTAATTTTTCCTTCAACCCCAGGAATTGGATCTCCAGTATAATCCATTTCCTCCGTAGTTGTTTGAAATGAATACACATTATCACTTGATGATAGTGCTCTTGTTTTTTGTGTTTTGTTTAATCCTCTTTCTTCATTGTAGTCTTCGATACCATCTTCATCTTCATCTATTCCAACTTGTACTCCATTTTTGGCTCCAATTGAACTTGTTCCTTCAAAATAAACATTTCTAAACCAGTGATTTGTTACACTAGAAATATATGGTATTGATGTTTTAATCTCTGAAGCTCTTCCATTTTCTAAATCCTTTAATGCTTTAATTGTTTCTTCATCATATGCTCCTTCAGCTTCTAATTCTGCTATTGATTTTCCGTCTACATAAACTTTTCCATTAAAATCTGTGTCTCGTAATTTTACATTTACTTTTGCATCTAATTTTGGATTCATTGCAATTTCTTTTACTAAGTCTGGTGCCATTGTCGCTTGATGAATTGTAAGTAATAATTCAAATGGTTTTCCATATCTTCCAGACCATCCTGATAGGTTGAATGTTGTATAATCAAAATGTGAATCCAATATCATTGCTTCAAGATTTAATCTTCTAATTCTTAATGTATTTGTTTCTCTATCTATTTTTACTCCATCTATTAATTCACCTAAATTAAGTTCACCTACTCTTATTGCATCATATTTCATTCTTAGTGCATCTGTTAATCCTCTATCTAAATGAATAAGACCTGTCCCCCATACCTTATGTCCTTCACTAAAAAACGAACCATTAATAAAGCTGCTATAATAGTCTTTAAGATTATATGTATAATTATTTATTAAATATGTCCTGTTTTCTGCAACTAGATAAGCTCTTAAAAATGGAGCATCCATTGCAACTATTTGTCCTTTTGGTATTTCGTCTGTTGGTTTATATATATATCCATCTTTAACTGATTGTAAAAGTTCAAGGTCTTTAAATTCCCATGGATTGGCACTTGTTATTTGAGATGTTGATAGTCCATGTTCTGATATTATAGCTGGTTCTCCTGCAATTACAACACTTTCTGCAAATCCCATACCAACTAAATCATAGCCCATATCATATAAATATTGTCCAACATAGATTATATCTGAATTGTTTACAGATGCTTCATCCATACCAATTATGTAGCCTTGAAATCCATCCCACAAATCTACTGCTATTTGTTTTAATCTATTCCACATAAATTGTGGCATAGTTGTAAAAAAGCTTATTATACCTATTAATGCAAGTATTACTATAACCGCAATAATTATTATTACTGCAACAGGTGATTTAGCCAGTTTTATTCCCGTTCTGGCAACTGACTCTGCTTTTTTTGCAGTTTCAGCCATCTTAGTAGCTTTTTCTACAGAACTACTTTCATCATGTTTATTTCTCGATTCCTTTTCTTCTTTTGATTGTTCGTCATCTGATTCTATAGAATTTCTTTGAAGAGCGCTCTGCTGTTGTTGTTGCTGTACTGCTTCTTGATTTTCTTGTTCTTGCTCATTTGCTGCTTCTTCATTTTGCTGACGATTTACTTTTTCTCTTTCTTCTTCATTCATGGCCATCACCTACCTTTTGTTTACTATTATTGTAATAATATTATTAACCTATATTTTACATTGATATACTCATACTATATGTTTTTTCTGTATGTTCTTCCTCTTCTTCTATAGTTTGTTCATGACCTGTATACATATCATTCATTATTCTTATTTTATTGAATGTAATACTACTTGTCTTTTGTGATTCATCATAGAATTTTGGGACAGTAACTTGAAATGTTCGTGTTTCTTCTGGAATTAAGTGAATTTCAGCACTAACATTTGAAGGCATTCTAGAATCTGAACCAGATTCTAGAACTATTTCATTTCCATATAATGTGTCAAACATTACAACATCTTTTTCTGTTTTATTGGTTATTCTAATTGTATATATTTCATAACCATAATACTCATCACGAGCTTCTATTCTTACTTTTAAATTGTCGTCTTCTCCATTTCTTTTTAACTCACTATGTCCCATATAGTCTCTAACATTTAATTTTAAATTTTTTCCATCTTGGCTTATTGCCCATTTTTCAGTGTAATATGAAAATTCTTGATTAGTAAGCCCTGTAGCCAAAATATCATCTATTATCTTTACTTCATAAATATAGTATGATCCATAATTTGAATAATCTTGAATACTATATCTTTTATTTGTGTCAAACACTGATTTTACATATTGTATAAAATTATCTTCTGAATCATCAAATACATATCTTTTGCAACTATCTGTAAGCATGCTATATGCTCCAGAAAAATCTTTATCATTACATTTATTAATATAATTATCTATAAAGTCTTCTATTGGTGTTTGAAGCTCTTTTGGAACATCAAAATCACTTTTCAAAACAGATTCATGAGGGGCATATGTTACACTTATAGTTTCTTCTTTTTTTCTATGTGAAAGAAGATAATTTACTATAATTACTATTAACCATATAATAAAAACTACTATTATTACATTTTTGTGCTTTTTGAAGAAATTTCTTATTTGTAATCTTAATTTTAAAAACATTATTCCTCCTATTCTTCATTTACACTAAATGATAATTCGTAATTGTTATAATTATGCTCTAATATGATAAAATTTGTTTGCTCTAATTCTTCGTCTTCTGTTAATTTTCTTTGATAAATATTTCCGATTGTAAGCCATACAACATACATATTCCCTGTTTTATTGTTACCCAGTCTTTCAAAATTGTCATATGACACACCTATTATACTAGGATTTAAATATCTATTCACATATTCTTCAAAACTATCTAGTGTTGGAAAATATGTGTTTTTAAATTCTTCGTTTAACTTATTGTATTCTGTTTCATAATCTCCATTTTCTATATTATCAAAAAATATCCCAATATACCTTTTTATTCTCTTAGATTCTGTTAAGGTTTTGATTTCATCTTCTTGAGAAATATCTGTTTGCTCAGTCTCTTGTATAGTCATGTTTTTTGAATTAGTTGATATATTTTCATTTTTTTTCTTTTTGTTTTTTCTTATTGCTACAATAAAAATAATAGCTATTATTACAAGTACTATGATTATTGCTGACAGATATTTTTGGGTATTATTTTTTCTTTTTTTCAACTTTAATCTCCTCACTTTTTAAGTTAAAGTATCAATATAATTATCAATATCTTGGTTTGCATTAGGACTTCCATATACTTGATAATTCTGATGTAATCCATTTACAGCTCCTGCCAAGTTTCTTACTTGTATAGCTGTAACAACATCTTTTTCTGCTTGAGTCCAATTCCTATGTAATGGATTTGTATTTGGATCATTAAAATCCAAATTTTGATTTAAAGCCATATCTTGTAAATCCCTTAAAAATTGCATTCCTTGCTGAGTATTTACATCATAATTAGGATCAGTTGCAGATAAATGTCTTAAGGCATTTTGTATATTGTCATTTAAATAATCCATGTTTGCACCTATTAATGATTGTGCATATGTTTTTAAATTGTTTTTATTGTTTACGTCTGTTCTATAATTTTGAAAAGCAAAATTATTATTATTTGCAATTAAATCTGCATATCTATCAAAATCTTTTTTACTAGCTTGTAGATTATTATAATTATTGTATGGATCTTTGTTAGGATCCATAAGGCTTTTAGCTACCCCATAAGATTCTACACCAACATGAAATGCATTTGCTTTTGTATTTGCACCCATTTCCATGCTTCCTGCTGCTATACCTATTCCTACAGCCTTTCCTTCTCTTAAAGTTTTAGTTGCTGCTCTAGTCAATGCTCCACCCACACTATTACTTTGTAATAGGTTTCTATATGAATTTGAAGCATTTTGGTACATCTGTCCAACTCTTGTTGAACTAATTTTATTTGCTATATTTTGCCCAAATTGAGTATGGTTTGCAACTGCATTTGCAGCTCTTCCTCCTTGTTTTGATAATGTCCTAGCAATTGAATTAACTGTAGCTACAGCCGCTAACGATCCTTCTGCCATACTTGATGCACCTTTGAATCCAAATATAGTTTTAACAATTTCTTCAGCTTTCCATACAAATCTGATACACATTACTGCCAATGCTAATTTTACAAGTGATGCCTTTGTTCCTAACGTGTTTAATATAGTAGATACAAATGTCAAATATATTATACAGTGAAATGGTTGTATTAATACATTATATATAAATTCTTTTAGCCAAGTATTAACGGCTTGAGCTTTCCCATCTTTTGCTTTGTCGATTGAATATGTAATTGTTATTAAAGGAGATATTATTATCAAAAACCCTATTGTTAACATACGTTTCATATACATAATTAAAAATGCTGCTGTCATACCTATTATTGAAAAATATACTATAAACGCTCCCCATGATTTTATAGCACCATGTAGTACAATCATCTCTGTAAGTGAAGTCATTACTCCACTTCCTATAGTAACCTTAGCTGGTTTACTAAGTAATGCAACTAATGCATTATTAACTTCAAGAGTAAATATAATGATATAGTTTAAAAAGAATATTAGAGCAAAACTTACTGCCCAATCTTTTAACATTCTCTTATATTGTGCTTGTTCTGATGCAACAGTCGATAAGGCCATTCTTATACCTATATATATTAGTACAGCAAGTAGTATTACTGTAGCAAATACTCTTAAGATGTAGTACCATGTAGCTATATTTATTCTTATTGTCTGAACTATTGATTGGTCTCCTGCAGATGATATATCAAAGAAATTGATATTAGTTATTCCTACTCTATTAAAAATAATATCATCCGGAGTTACAAAGCCTTCTATTTCGCTTCCATTAACTTTTGCTATTCCCCATATAAAACCTTGTACAACTGTTGCAATTATTAATAATGGTATTTGTATAAATTTACTAATAAGTCCTACTGCACCATCTATAAGAAATCCTAATCCTGATACAGCTCCTCCTGCAACTCCTGCGCCAAATGAGATAATTGTATCAAATATAGAATCGTCTTCTGCTTCTTCATCAATTTCCTCTATGGCAGTTGCGCCATCTGAAGCTAAAACCTGATTATAAGATGTTTCAAATATGGAAATAAATAAATTAAAAATTGTAATTGTTATAATTATGCTCCATATTAGTTTATTTAATTTAAACTTCATTCAACCTCTCCTATCTTAAAAAGTCTTTTACTCTATTTACTGGCAAATACTCTTTCATTCCTCGAATTGATTGAGTATTTGACATACCAATTATGTTTTTAACTATAGACTCTGCTTTTGATAACATCCCAAAAAATAATACTGCAAGTAGTGGAGCTACTTTAAATATCTCATTTGCTGAGGCTATAAAAAACAGATATATTCCTGCATGTAATGGCTGTAAAAATGCATTTATGGCATATTCTCTAAACCAACTGCTAAATACAGGTGATTTACCGCCTTGTCCAGATATCTTTGTTGTATCAAGTGTATATAATATTGTTATCAATGGAGAAATTACTATTAAGAATCCCATTGATAATAATCTATTAAAATACATCAAGAAAAATTTAATCTGATAAAATGTAATTACAATATACATTAATGCTGTAGCTATATATGACCAGCCTGAGGTAATATTAAATAAATTTAAAGTTTGCCATAATATTGATTTTTCAAATCCTTTGTTTGCATTTGCAGTTGCAAAAAGATTTGTAATTGTATTTGCTACTAAATTAATAATTCCTATGATATATGGCATTGCAAATATTAAAATCATACTTACTAACCAATTTTTTAACATATTTTTGTATTTTGCCGTTTCTGAGGCTACTGTAGATAATGCCATTCTAATTCCAACATATATTAATGTAAGTAAACCTAATATTAAAGCTATAATTCTAAGTATGTAATAAAAAATTGCAACTGAATCTTTAATTGCTTGATTTATTTGATCATCATTTTTGTCTGTTAAAAAATAATCTGCATCAAATAATTCTATTTTTCCAAAAACAGTATCTTCTATTGTAAAAAAGTTAATTGAATATCCTCCTACTTTTCCTAGCTCTGCTTTTTTACTCTCATCCCATGCAGTTACTGTATCTCCCTTAATTAACAGATCATCTGCTCCTCTTGTTATAGCTGTTAATCCAGTTGATATTATAACCATTGGTAGCAATGCAATCGTTCCTAATATTGTTCCTACTCCAGCACCTAATGAAATTGTTTCATCTAATTGCATTTTCTTTTTTCCATTTTCTGTATTAACATCGGCTTTTGCTTCATCTTTTAACTTGTTCCATGCATCTTCTGTATAAGTTCCATCAAAATCCGCAAAAGTTCCTCTATTAACTTCTAGATTTTTTAAATCAACTGCATATATGAAATTAGGTATTAATGTTACTGATAATAGTACTATTATTATTGTAACTATAAACTTACTTTTCATTTAGTCTCCTATCTTTAATTGTCTTGTCTTTTTTCTACTAATTTGTTCATATTTGTTTCAATAAATTCAAATTCTTTCTTAGTTGGTTGTATAGCAATAATTGCAGTATCTTCTCCAACTTTTAATAGTCCTTCACCTCTTTGACATGTTGTCAAAAAGTAAGCTTCACCATCACTCAATTTAAAAACTTCTTTAATATATTGTATTTCAGATTTATCTTGAGCTAAGAATAATTTTGTGTCTGATGATGTTAAAACTGCCTCAACTTCTTTTTTCTCATAAAAATCTTGAAATCTCTGTGACATAACTGCAAGAGAAACGTTTCTCTTTCTTGCACGTCTAGCCATTGTATTTAAGAAATCTACTGCTTCAGGGTATGGAAGTAACATCCATGCTTCATCGATTAATACTCTTTTTTTAGAAGCTTTCGATTTGTCTTCACTATTTTTCTTTACATATTTTTCCCAAATCCACGAAAGAAGAACTTGTTGTGCAAGTGGTCTTGCAAATCTTTCTTCTAGTTGTGATATATCTAAGTTTATAAAAGGCATTCCTTCTAGCAATTCAAATGTTGATTGCCCATCAAAGTAAGCCATCTGACCATTATATGTTCTAACATATTGTCTCATAACTTTTATTAGGTAACTATAATGGAATCTATAATCAGGATTTTTATTTTCCTCTGCCTTTTTTAGAATTCTTGAATACCAGCTACCAATAGTAGGCATATCCTTTTTTTCTTTTTGTGCTACATTCCTATTAAAAGAATTTCCTGCTTTGTATAAACTTTCAACATTTGCATTAATTCCAAT